>JBGSVC010000298.1:0-5996 GCA_041753175.1 Planctomycetaceae bacterium | reverse complement strand
GTGTCGGCTGTCCGTAATAATCGACTCGAATTCCATCGACCAGCCCCGGCGTGGCTCGACCAGTCCGCAAACCTTTGAGTTGCTCTGTGAAGACATGAACTGCTTTTTCCATCCGCTCTTCGGCATCAAGTAGAATTTCGTCCTGTGTCATCAGAGTAGTCCTTTCAAGCAGAGATAAGTCGCAATCATCATCAACCTTGACGATAACGCAGGAGACATCGATGAGCAAGCCAGCCACGCATTCATGCCGTTTGCAGTCCGTTGTTTTTCAGCAGACTGCTAAATCTGTTTCAATCAGCCTGATGCACGAGGGTACCGATTTTCTCGCCCGAGACAGCCAATTCAATATTCCCTTCCTTACGAAAGTTAAAGACCAGAATTGGTATCTTGCTTTCCTGACAATGGGCAATCGCTTGTGCATCCATCACCTTGAGCTTCTGAGCGAGAACATCGTCAAAAGAAATCTCAGCATAACGAAACGCATGAGGATTTTTTTCAGGGTCTTCGGAGTAAACGCCATCCACTTTTGTGGCTTTCAAAATCACGTCGGCGTTAATCTCTCGAGCGCGCAGAGCCGCTGCTGTATCGGTCGTGACAAATGGACTTCCCGTTCCGGCAGCCAGAATGACCACCCGCCCTTTTTCCAGATGTCGGATACAACGACGACGAATAAATGGTTCTGCAACACCTTCCATACGAATTGCCGTTTGCAATCGGGTCGCCACGCCGTGATGCTCGAGTGCTTCCTGCAACGCCAACCCATTGATGACCGTCGCGAGCATTCCCATATAGTGAGCCTGGGAAGGCTCAACAATTGTACTCGATGACGAAAAGTCGGCTCCGCGAAGAATGTTCCCACCACCGCAGACGATGGCGACCTGCACACCTTTGTCGACAACATTTTTAATCTGAGCGGCAACAGCACCGACCTCCGTCATGCTGATTCCGCCTTGACGGTCTCTGCAAAAACTTTCGCCAGAGAGTTTCAGCAGGATGCGTTTGAACCTGGGAGCTTCGGTCGATTTTGTGGCCATCGGAATACTTTCTCTCAGAGTCTATTCAAATCTGCGGTGTGAAGAAGGTGCGCGTTCAACATGGTTCGATTAAAACTCGGTCTTGAAAAGAGTCGAGCGAACAGGTGACTTAAAATAACAACAGTCAGCCAGGATTCGATTTCAAATCCTGGCTGACTGAAGAGGTGAAGAGAACTCATGAAGTAAGTGCATGAGCGTCATCCATTTAGCCGCCCAGAACCCACATCGTGAAGCCGACCGGTTTGTATCCGACGGCATCGAGCACTTGCGAGACAGATTTGGATTCATCTTTGGCGAAGGCCTGTTCGGCAAGAACACCTTTGTCACGGAAAAAGACAGACATTTTACCGGCGACAATCTTATCGATGATGTTGGCTGGTTTGCCTGAGGCTTTGATTTCTTCCGAGAGTCGGGCATGCTCAGCCTGAACTTCTGCTTGATCAAGTTCGGTGGTGTTGGTGAATGTTGGTTTCAAACCGACAATGTGCATGGCGACATCGCGCAGGACGGGATCATTGGCTTTGCTGCCTTGAGCCTGAAAGACGCAGGCGGTTTTTCCATCGTGGTGGATATAGACACCGACTGGGCCTTGAAACTTTTTGATGCGGCCGACGACAAACTTTTCGCCGACTTTGTTGACGAGGTCTTCGTACATCTCCTGCAGTTTTTTGCCGTTGAAAGATTGCGTGAGCAATTCCGCGCCATCGGTGGCACCGGGTCCATCGAGAAGTTGTTGGGCCAAAGCTTCGCCGAGTTCGAGGAAGGCGGGCATGCCGGCGACGGGGGCTGTTTCACATTGAAATTCCACCATCGCCGCCTGGCTGTTGTCGGGTTTGGTCACGACAAAAACACGACCTTCACGGGCTTCGTTGTTTTCGCGTTTGACGAGCATTCCTTTGACTTGAGAGCGCAGGATTTCGATTGCTTTATCTTCATCGCCACCGGCTTCGATGAGAGCGGCTTTGACACGCATCATGGGGAGGTCGGTTTTGTCTCGCAATGCTTTCACGGCAGCCGCTGTAATTTCAGCCATCTGAGCTCTCCTGTCTGGCAACTTGAAATAAGTTGCAGTCTTCTTCTATTTGGTCTACGGGGTGTTTTGTTTCGAAAACCGGATGTTCGAAATTGACAATCCCCAAGGGGAAAATGTTCTCGCCCGGCGATCCTGTTGTCTGAAATCGAAAACAGGGATTGATTGTGATGATCTCAAACAGGGTGTTTGAGATCTAAAACACTGGTTGTTTGTAAGCAGTTTTGTCAGGTGAGTAAACGCAAGAAGTGAAAATTCATCTCTTCTTGATCGAAACAGATTGATCGAAACAGACCTGAACAAAGTCGAGGATGAATTCCAGCCAGCCTGTCAGAGACGGGCTGGAACTCTCGATGGCGACCTTAGATCGAAGGAACAGGCTTATATTGCTCGATGGCTTTGGCAGAATCTTCTTTTTGAGGCACGGAAGATTTCCCTGCTGAGACAGCCGAGGCAAGCTGGTTGATAATGTAAGAGATGGAACGCATGCTGTCGTCGTTGCCTGGAATTGGCAGATCGACGAGGTCTGGATCTGAATCGGTATCGATCAGGGCGACCGTCTTGATGCCCAGGAGTCGGGCTTCTTTGACCGCGTTGTGCTCTTTGGTCGGGTCAATCATGACAATGACTTCGGGCATCCGGTTCAAATCACGGATACCGCCGAGGTTACGTCGCATCTTGGCCAACTCGCGGTTAATGCGAGACTGAGCTTTTTTGGAAAACGCATGGATTTCGCCGGTGGTTTCGAGGTGATCGAGTTCATCGAGACGACGCAACCGAGAACGAATGGTGCTGAAGTTGGTGAGTGTGCCGCCCAGCCAGCGTTCTGAAATGTAGGGCATGCCACAGGATTGAGCGGCTTCAGCGACAATGCCGGAGGCCTGTCGTTTGGTGCCGACGAAGAGGATCAGGCTGCCTTGAGAGGCGACTTTCTGAAGGTATTTTTTGGCTCGCAGGAGGGCCCGAACGGTCTCTTTGAGATCAATGATGTGAATCCCGTTGCGGTGACCATAAATATATGGTCGCATCTTGGGATTCCAGCGGCTTTTCTGGTGACCGAAATGGACACCGGCTTCGAGGATATCTTTGACGACGATTTCGTTTTTGGAGGGAGCGGCCAAGGCATCTGCTGACATTATTTAACATCCTTTCGGGTAGACAAGTTAAGTCATCAGGGCTGATGACGCAGCTTCCACCCTGTTTGCCGAACCTTACGCGTAGTCATAACGTATGACTATTTCAGGTTTTAGGGGGAGTTCCCCTGCGGCGATATTTTGACAGGTAGTTAGTCTAATGCAATTGGTGGTCTGATTCAAGTAACCGGTGATTTGGGCGTGATCGGGTCAGTGAGATGATGGTGATGGCGGGCTCATGAAAAGGAAGTTCGAATGACTCATTTTGAAACAAGCTGTTTCATAACGTCGTGGTGAGGAATGGATTTACGGACAGTTTGCATGAAATTTATAAAAACACATCTGCAATTGTTGATTATAATGTTTTGAAAAGTTATATTATGTGACAGTGTTCGTTTGATATTGGCATATAATTAGGCTGGAGCAGTGTTTATGAAGTGTTTTATGAGTTGTGTTTTAATTTTGTTGGGCATGGCTTCGACATCGTATGCACAGAAAACGCCTCCAAAACGCCCGCCGTTGACGCCGGAAGAGCGGCGTCAACATCTCCCTGACTTGCCCCCCTCCAGCCCGAGTCTGGCAGGTGGTGATCTGGTCCATGCCGTTGTCGATGGAACGGTCGTTATTGAGGCGGAGCATTATACAAGCCAACGACGGGACCAGATTCGACGCTGGTATATCACCACTCCCGACATGACACCGACCGCCAAACCAGATGGAGATCTTCCGACGCTTGAAGATGCCGGGGGTGGTGCGTATGTGGAGGCACTTCCTGACACGTTTGTCACCGAGCATGACCGCCCGATTGATGGATTGAATCTGGGTTTATTGCCGGGGTCAGTCGCTGTGCTGTCGTACAAAGTGAACTTTCCTGAACCGGGACGTTATTTCGTCTATACGCGGACGCGAAGTGATGATGAGGAAGACAACACGTTGTGTATTGGGCTGAATGACAAGTGGCCGGATTCAGGCATCATTTTGCAGTTTCCTACCAATCGCAAGACGTGGTTGTGGGGGAATGTCTTGCGGCAAGCGGTTCCTGATGGTGAGGGCAAGCGGGCTTTTCTGGATGTCCCCACGGCTGGCGTTCATACAGTGATGTATTCGATGCGCGAGGATGGAAATTCCTTTGATCGATTTCTGCTGACTACTAATGGTGATACGCCTATGCCGGAAGGCGTCGGACCTACGCCAACGCCTGCTCATGCGGGGACTCTTCCTGAGCCATTCGTCGCTCCTTAATTAGTCCAGTGACAACGTTAAAGCCCCAATAGTGTTAAACCCCAATAGTGTTAAAGCCCCAAAAGTGTTCGTTTAATTTTCAACACTCCCCAAACGCCTGAAACCGGGCTCTTCAGACGATATTGCTGTTTGAGCCTGAAGCCCGTGGAGTAAGTCCACAGGCTTTTTTGAAATGAAATGACTTTCAGGAGAAGGACATGAACTCGATGCGTTATCTGATATTCTCGCTGATCTTCGTGCAGTCGATGGGCCATCTGTCGGTGAAAGCGGAGACTCGTACGGATCAGCCCAAGGTTGATCAAAGCCTCGTCTTTGGGAGTCGTCATGGACAGATTGTGGTGGAAGGGGAGTGCTTTTTCCGACAGACGCAGACACAAAAACGGGCATGGCATCTCACCTCGGAAACCGAGCGTCCTGATGTCGGTCGTGACATTGACCTGCCGCATCTGGAGGGGGCTGCATTGGGTGCATATATTGAAGTGTTGCCGGATACCGGAAATGATCCTGTAGGTCCCAAGTCCGGCGAGAGTATTTCCGATCGACCGGGAGAAATGGCCGTGGTCGAATATTCCGTTTACGTTCAAGAGCCAGGACGATATTACATCTGGGCGCGGGCGTGCGGTACGGACGGCGACGATAACACGCTGCATTTTGGGATTGATGGAACGTGGCCGGAAACTTGTGCGCGGATGCATTCGTTTGGAGGTCAGAAATGGACATGGGCGTGTCGGCATCGTCAGCATAAGGGAAAGATCTTTGTCGACATTGAAAAACCTGGCGTTCACATTCTGTCTGTCTCCATGCGGGAAGATGGTTGTGAACTCGACCGGTTCCTTTTGACGCGAGAAGAAGGTGACATCGTTATAGAGATTGCGGAACTGCCTGCAGTGTTACATGCTGGAGAAATGCCGGTTTTTTCGTCCACGTTACCTGTCCAAAAGCCTGATAAATTCTGGAGCTGGACTGAAGCGGAGTCTGTTGTTGCGAAAGAGGGGTGGGAAGTTCGACAAGATGTCGAAGGATATTCGGGAAGCGGATATCTTGAATGGACCAAGCCTGGTCAGGGACGTAAACCGGGAGATGGGGTGATGACGTATGCTGTGCATGTTGATGTGGCTGGGAATTATGAGTTTTTATGGCGCAGCCAGATGCCTGAACCTGCGAATCGTCCAGAAACGCTCGACCCTGATGGTAATGACACATGGCTGCGATTTCGCGACGGTAGCGATGTTGAAGGACAAGCACCTCTGGGGATGGAATGGTGTAAGATTGCGATCCTGGGGCATCCGTCTGGATGGAGTTGGAATACACAATGGGACACCGGTCCCCCTCATCCGATGACGCCGGTGACGCGATATTTCACCGCTGGTCTACATGAATTGGAATTGTGCGGGCGATCTTCAGGCCATCGGATTGATGGTTTTCTACTTCGTCGATTTGAGAAAATTCCGGGAGATCTGGGTGTGGGCCCCGTGGCCACGACTGATCCAGGAGCTTTGCAGGGGGCTATCAGTGGCAATTGACCGCGTTTTTCGTGAATGCCGATTGAAGCAGCAT
>JBGSVC010000297.1:0-6284 GCA_041753175.1 Planctomycetaceae bacterium | reverse complement strand
GTCTACTGTTATCCGTTGCTCTTTTTCAACGAAGACAACTACTACACGCTCCTCGATCAAGCGATCGAGTATCAGACCAAGACCTACGGCTACGCTGGAATCACCGCCACCGATGGTCCTGAAGGATATGTCGTCGATGATTCTGAAGTGATCTCGCCGATGTTGCTGGCTTCGATCAGTGCTAAATATCCCAACGTCAAGGAAACGCTCGAAAAACTCAGTCTGGATCCAAGTGTGACGGCTTACCACGTTACGTCGCGTTGGAAAACCACCGATGAGCTGACAATCGACCTGGCAAGCGCCTACATCCTGTATGTCAGGTTTGGGACTTAAATCTACCATTGAAAGCAAACGCATTTTCTGACCGAAGTCCCAGTCGACACATCTGTCGGCTGGGACTTTTTCCTTTTACTCCCATAAGGAATGCTCAACAGCAAGGTTGGGATCAGTTAACCAAGAGTCACTGTAACAACAGGTGTCACTTTGTCAGAAAGATTTCGCTTTCTGTCACCAGCATCACCAGATCTGCAAACCCATCTCCTTTTTTAGCAAGTTGCTCGACAATGTGATCAACATGAGGTCGATCCAGTGGTTCCAATCGACGACCAGTTGCATAGGCGAGGAGTTTAGATGTCAATGCGCGGGCAAATTGCGACTGACGTGTCAATAAAATGGCCTTAAACTCTTCCAGGTTTTTGAAGCGACTCCCGTCAGGAAGTTCTCCGGAAGGGTCAATGGGTGTTCTCTCGGAGTACCGGGTTCGGTGTCGCCCGATGGGATCAAACGTCTCAAGTGCAAAGCCCAAAGGGTCCATTTTGCGATGACATTCATAACACGTAGCATCTTTCCGATGTTTGACCAATTGCTCACGGATTGATGTCGCGCCACGGGTATCGGGATTGAGAGGTTCGACATCCGGTGGGGGAGGGGAGGGGGGAGTCCCCAGGATCGTTTCCAAAATCCAGACGCCGCGGATCACCGGAGAGGTATCGATGCCGTTTGCGGTTACGGTCAACACACTAGCCTGTCCTAGAATCCCGCCGCGTTGTCGGTCGTTAAGAGTTACTTTACGAAAGACATGATTGAGCGAGTCATCTTCAATTCCATACAATTCGGCCAGATCATGATTCAAAAAGGTAAATTCCGAATCCAGAAAATTGGCGATCGTCAGGTTTTCGTCCAGTAAACAGCGCGCGAACAAAAATGTCTCCTGGAGCATATCGTCTTTCAAATTACGACCATAATACTCTTCAAAGGCACTGCGATCAGGAGGTTGCGATCCCAGATCGCGCAGTGTCAGCCAGCTTTCCAGAAAACCACGCAGGAAATCGTCGGACCTGTGATCAGCCAACATCCGCCGTACTTGTGATCGCAAGACTTCTGGACGACTCAAAGTCCCGTTCTGGGCAACTGTGAGCAGTTCCTGATCGGGCATCGTCGCCCATAAAAAGTAAGACAGCCGAGAGGCTAATGCGTAGTCATCCAGTCGCTCACCGGCTATCGTCGGCTCATGCAGATAGATGAATGAGGGAGAACACAAAACAGCTTTCAGTCCATTTTTGAAGGCTTGAAATGACGAAACACCCTGCTGGGTCTGTGAATCCACTAACTTCATCAGGCGGTCGACTTCATCCGAGTCAGCAGGGCGGCGATACGCACGTTCTGCAAAACGCAGGAAGTATTCTCGCATCTGAGTCTCGTCAAAAGGCTTGTCGCCCAGAATCAATCGTTGTCCCTCTGGGGGCCATTGTTCGTAAAGGGGGCCTCGAATCGTGATATCATCCACGCGGATCTGCGGAAGATTGCCATGTTGCAAGGCATTGAATCGTTTGTCAGAAAATTCGTCTTTCCGATAGGTCATTGTTGGCAACGGATTTTTGAGAAAATAGCCATAGGTCCCACGAACCTCATTCATCCCATTGAGAAATACGAACCGCGGCGAAAGTCCCTGATCCAGCCAAACACGAACCGTCAAGGTTTCAGTCTGGTCATCGGGGAGAGCAAACTCGACCAGATTTTTGTCACCAGGTTGAGGCAGATGCAATTCACTGACTGATCGTCGCCCCGGGACTATCCCTAACCTTAGCTGCTCAGTTGGATCCGTTGAAACAACTTTTCCGGGCAGCACATGCCGGCGGTTCAAAGCTGTCGCTGAAAAAGTGATCTCATAAACTCCATCGACAGGGACACCTTTTTGATATTCGTGAATCGAGGCATAAGCGCCCTCGTGTTTGTCGGTATTGGGATTCTCATATAACGTCAGATAACTGAATTGGTGCATTTTTTCAAAGGCACCATCCAGCTCGGGTTGCTGTTGAAAATTGTCGTGAAACTCCCAGGTCTGAACAGCCGGACGCTCGCTCAAGACAAATGTTTTCTCGATCACTTCATCAGCGACTGCCAAATACTGATTGAGCAGATATCCAGACGTTACCAGTTGATCCCCAACATTATCCAGATGCTCCACCAACTGATCCCGAGGAAAACTGCTGGTCGGGTGATAGCAGTCAAAATTGATCGCCAGAAGATCCCTTAGTGTATGTCGATATTCACGCAGATTCATTCGGCGTAAGACGGTTTCCCGATTCGTGCTGTTTCGTGTTGCGTATTCCTGTTCCAGTTTTTTGGTGAGCCATTGGACAGCATGTTGACGCTCTGCTGGTGTGGGCTGCGCCTCTTCTTTGGGAGGCATCTCTCCCAGATTCAAAATATCGAGCATTTCCTGGAGGTCGATGAGTTGATCATCGTTTTTTAATGGGAATGAAAGCTCATCAAATCGTCGATCTCCCGATTGTGCATCGGGACCATGACAATCCAGACAATACGTCGTCAGAAATGGCTTGACTGTCGATTCAAATTCCTCTGACTCCCGCTTGCTGCTTTCGCTTCCCGAAGCAGACATAACGCCCAATCCGAACATCATGATAAACACAGAGCAGACACAGATGCGCTTCAACATCGATCTTCACCGACCTCACTGCAATAAAAAACGAGCGACAATTAATCTCCTTTTTTGCCAGATTAAGCCAGTTCCAATCCCGTCAATGTGCCTGTGCTTGTTGCAAAAGAATCCGTCTGTACTCCGAAGCGCTGCAGCATGGAAACATACAGATTTGACAGCGGCGTGCGACGATTCTTCTGCTCCGGATAGATCTTGTGCTCGCCGTGACGAAACCCACCGCCGGCCAGGATAATCGGCAAGTCGTTGTTGGTGTGGGCGTTGGCATTCCCCATTCCCGAACCAAACAGCACCATTGTGTTGCTTAGTAAATCACCTCCTGCGATCGGATCCTGAACGCTCTTGAGCTTCTCTAAAAATCGCGAAAACTGCTGGACCTGATAGGCTTCAATTTTCAGTAAATCGTTGATTTTCTCCTGACGTTGCCCATGATGCGACAACGCATGATAACCATTGCTGACTCCCAGTGCCTTGGGATCAAACCCATCACTGGAAACTTCCAAGGTCGCAATTCGAGTCGAATCGGTTTGCAGCGCTATGGCGATAAGATCATAAAAAATCGGCAAGTCATCCACGATCCCTTGATTGGTTGGCTCCTTGATGGTTGCGGTCGGCTTGGAAACCCCGTTCCAATGTTTCTCCTGCGTCAGTTTGATTTCCACATCTCGCACTGAAGCCAGATACTCATCAAATTTCTGTTTATCACGTTGTCCGAGTTGTTTCTCCAATGCTTTGGCATCTTCCAGGATGGTATCCAGAACAGACCCCTGCATCTGAAACTTCTTTTCCATCATCAGCTTGCCTGAACCTGATTCTTCCAGAAACATCTTGGTAAACAGTTCCCGTGGCCCAGAGATCGGCGGGACCCGCACACCTGATCTCGTCCACGACATCTGGCAGCCACCATGTAAACCCGATTCACATCCCAATGTCAGCGTGGGAAATCGAGTTGTCGACCCGATCGCCTCGGCTGCTCTTTGATCCAGACTGATATTCCCATCGGGCATCCCCTTGGCATCCGACATGGTCACGCCACTCAAAAACGAGTGAACCGCAAAATGCCCACCTTTGATCCCATGATCCAAATGAGAAAATACTGTCATCTGATCTCGATGTGGAGTCAGCGGTGTTAACAGTGAGGGCATCTGGTAATCTCGGCCTGCCTGTGTCGGAAAGAACTCCGGCTGGTACATGCCAAACGAGTTTCCAATACAGACCATCCGTACTGGGTCTGCCTGAATTCCGGAGGCATAGGCAGATCTCGGGATCAGCGATTCGAGCATTGGCAACGCGATCGTCACCCCGGTGGCTTTCAAAAAATAGCGTCGAGATTGATGACGGCCAGACAAGGAAGAGGACAACATACGACGTCCCTTAGGAGGATAAAAATTGCGAACGATTTCGCGAAGGAGGGTTAGTTTAAAGGCATGAGTGACTGAGGTAGGAGGACATAGAAAACCGAATCGACAGGCCAGAAACGTGATCGTCAGCGAGCGATTGATTTCATCGCCACAACCTGCTTCCACAACTTATCAATATCGTTTGATTTATACATTTTCAACATGAAATGCTTAATAGTTTCGCATTTGGTACGAATAGTGTGTTTACCAGATAAGCGTGTAATGAATTTCCGCAAACAGGCTTATAATCTGGATAACTTTTATTATTTAATCCCAACCCACCTGTTCAACGTTGATTGACTTCAATCGAGCATGCATGAATATGTGTGCTGTTTCTATCAATTTCTAATTCTCCGTGCTCAGACAGGACTACGCCTCATGAAAACCAACTTTTTTTTCACGCTTGCTCTTGGCATGATTCTGGCGACCTCGCCGACCTTCCTTGTTGCTCAGGAAGCACTCACAACTGCGCCCGAAACGTCCACACAGACCGTTGAGGAACCAGCCAGTGATAACACAGTTGACGATATTAAAAAGAAAGCTGAAGAAATCGGCAGCAACATTCAAAAGCAAACAGAAGAAACAGCTCGAAAAATTGATCAAAGCAAGCAAGCCCAGGAAATCTCCGCTGGAGTATTGCAACCGATTTATCAACTCGCTGAATACATGTCATTTTCCTGGTTTTATTGGATCGGATTTATGCTCATGATCAGCGGGGTTGTCAGTTATGGACTGCAACTCGTTTTGGCCAAACTGGTCGTCTTGACGCGAGCCGGCTTTGACCTCAAAGAAATCATCCTCGATGCCCAAAGTCTTCTTATCAGCCTCGTGGGTCTGGTGTTGACGACGCAGGCTGCCGCGCAAAACTCTACGTTCACCCAAAGCCCGGCTGCGGTCTTATCCTCAACTATTGTCGGGGCTGTGTTGGGATTCCTGTTTTACCTGTGGGGCCAAACCAAAGAACTTCAGGCTCTCAAAGGCCGAAAGGTCGAACAGATTCAGGAATCACATTAATCGTCATGAACGAAAACCCTCTGTGAGTGCGCTCGTCGAAAACTTCAACAGGCTCCCGTCAACATTGACGAGGGCCTGTTTTTTTTCAGTGACTCGCTTTGGAAACATCCTCGGTCTTTTTGATCTTTTTCGCTGTCGTCGCCAGTGTTTCCGCCTCCAGATAAATCTGCTTGATGTCTGGAAAGCGATCCCGGATCGCAGTCTCCATGCGATCGACTGATTGCTCAATTTCCAGCGCTGTCAGATGAACATGAAAGTGAATATCGAGCGCCAGCAAAATATAATGAGGACCGAAGTGAATCGTCGACGGACGCTTCAAATCGACAACTGCCGAATCCGCCTGCGCAATCTCACGAATGGCATGAAGGACGTCTTCATCTACTCCCTCGCCAATCATCAGACTATGGGTTTCCATAATCAGAAAGATGGCAACGACACACAAAATGATGCCAATTAAGATCGAAGCAATTCCGTCAATCTCTGGCATCTCCAGGGCATGCCCTACATAAATCCCGATAAAGGCAACGACGAGTCCCAAAATAGCAGCGGTATCTTCAAATAAGACAGTAAACGTCGTGGGATCTTTACTCTCCCGTATCGCTTGTAGCATCGTCCTCTTGCCTCTCAAAGCAGAAAACTCACGATAGGCCAAGCCCCACGCCATCGCTTCGAAGACGATTGCGATGCTTAGGACGATGTAGTTGACGGTGGGATCATGCAGTTCCGAAGGATGGATCACATGCAGAATCCCTTCATAAATTGAAATCCCGCCTCCCAATCCGAAAATCAGGACGGCGACAATCAGCGTCCAGAAATAAAGCTCCATCCCATATCCAAAGGGATGCGTCGCGTCGGGTGGTTGCTGGCTGCGTTTAATTCCATAAAGCAATAACACACCATTGCCCGTATCG
>JBGSVC010000296.1:0-30034 GCA_041753175.1 Planctomycetaceae bacterium | reverse complement strand
ATTGTGGGAGGTAGGAATTGGAGAGGAAGTCTGCTGGCGGTCATCGGGGGGCTCCTCTGTTTAGGCCCGTGGTGGGTGAGGAATGCCATCGTGTTTGGCGAGTTCATCCCGGCGACAACCCATGGCGGTTATACCTTGCTCCTGGTCAATAATGAATCCTTTTTTCGCGCCAGTGTGGTGGGACATCCCTGGGGGGCAATGTGGGAGCGATTGCCCCCTGAGCATCACGATAGTCAAGCATCGTGGGTCGAACGCTTGCAGGCAGAGATGGCTTCTAAAGGTATCAAGGGAGAAGTGCAGCGCGATCGTTATCAAAAAATGAACGCTAAACACATCATGTGGGAACAACCGTTAACGGCGGTTCACGCAGCTATGATTCGGTGTCTGTGGTTTTGGTCAGTCGTGCCGCAGGGAAACGAGGGAGGCGAAATCTCCAAACCTTTGAAGTGGGGAATAGGTACGTTTTATCTGGCAGAGCATCTATTGGCAGTGTGGGGGATGGTGTTGTTGATTTCACGCAGGACGATGGGATGGGCGGGGTGGATGATCCTGGTACCAATCCTCACGCTAACGGGAGTGCATCTGTTTTATTGGACGAATATGCGGATGCGCGCACCATTGTTGCCGTTACTGGGATGTTTAGCGACATACGCGCTGATGAACATGGTATCCAAGTGGAGCAAACAAAAAACCGGCCGCCTTGAAGACGGACCGGTTCTGGAAAGGGAAACTGGTTGAAGGGATGGTCATTCGTAAACGATTTCGTAAACGATTTCATCGACTTCAATCAGAATTGCTTCGCCGGTTGAAAGTGCTTTGCGGACAGTTTCGCTGGTCGAAGCCAGTTCGAAGTAGTCATCTGAATAAGCGACGATTTTCTTGGCGCTGGCGACTTGCTCATCTTTGAGATTGGCGTCGATCCATTTGCCGTCCTTGCGGAAATAAGTGCGATCAGTCAGTTGTCTGACCGACTCCATCGTCACCTGCTGATTCGTTTTGTAGTCATAATATTGGACATTTCCAGAAGGGGCAGACATCGGGGCGTTGATCGACTTGGCGAGATCTTGCTTGGCGAAACGTTGGTTGACAGCCGACTCACCTGCAACAATCGACAGCTCGCTTAAAGATTCTGAGATGGTTTGTCTGTGGAGATCCAAACTGGCGTTGAGTTGGACCGAATCGTCGGCCAAAAATGAGGTGTAAGGAGTGATGATGCCATGTTTTTTGGCCAGCAAGACCAGTTCGTCCATCAGTTCGGACTTCTTGCCTTCCAGATCGATCAAGTCGATGAGTTCGCCCACACGGCGTGTGGCCCAGAGTTGTGCGACGAAAGCATCCTGGCTACGTGAGTTCTTATCAGAGGTGAGCGTGATGGGGAATTCGAAGGTCTTCTTTTGTCCGTTGACCAGACCTGTCACTATCGCCTTCCCGGAAACAGGATGACGATAACGACCGGCAATGATAATCTGTTGTCCGGCGAAGACATCAAACTTCCCGGACGGATACATGCGAGTGACCACGGGATCCTGCCCGTTTTCACCAATCAGTGTGATGCTGACATCGGTCATCACGGGGGCTGCAATGCCGGCATAAAAACGACTCACGGCACCTTCAAGATCTTCATTGGGGCGGACGTACTCACTTAAGCCGTTGTGTTCACGGGAGAGTCGGTCGAGAAGACGGGAGTTGACATCGTAGCCCACGCCAAACGAGAAGATGCGCGCGTGCTGAGCATTGGCTTGTTTGACGTTTGAGGCAATGGCGGCTTCTTTCGTTTCACCTGCTGTGGGTAGGCCATCGGTCAGGAAAACAACATACCCTGGGTTGCCATTATCGGGCATCATTGAGACGGCTTTGGTGAGCGCTGCATTGATGTTGGTGCTGCCACCGTCGACGACTCGTTCAACAAACTTACGAGCTGATTCCCGTGACTGCTCGTTGACGTTTTGCATTTCATTTTCAAAAAGTTCGATTTCTGTATCGTAGGCGATGATGTTGAAGAGGTCGTTTTCATTCAAGTGATTCAGGCAGAAAAGCAGAGCCTGACGAGCTTGCTCAATTTTCTTGCCGCTCATACTTCCTGAGCGATCGATGACAAAGACAATGGATTTTCGAGTAATCTCGGATTGGTCGACGTCGACTTTCGGGGCAGCGAGCAACAAAAAGTAACCATCTTCGTTGGCTACTGGTTTAACGCTGAGCGCCTGGGTTTTAAGCATGCCCTCGCCGGTGTCGTAAAACAGGCAGAAATCTGAGCCAGGTACGACATTTTCTTTCAGGTAGTTGATCCGGACATGATGTTCGTCGATCCGTGTGATGGTGGTGTCGTAGCCGTTGACATACACATTTTTGGTCGGCTCTGTGGTTTTAAGGTTGAGGCTGATCGAGAGTTGCTTGAGTGGTCGATCACTGAACTTGGCTCCGAGCATCGGGAGCCTGAGTTCGTAGAGGTTTTCATTACGGACTGGGAAAAGTTTGGAAGCGAGCTGTCGATATTTCAACGTAACGGTACGCGATTGACCAGCGGGGATGGGGAACACGGAGGTCTTGTAAAGTCCATACCCGATCCATTCGAGAAGAGCAGGATCGCGATTTTTCCGAACGTAGCTATCGTAGATTTTGCGGGCTTCGTCAGCGGTGAGCATTTCACCGGCGTATTGTTTGCCGTCGACCAAAAACGTCAATTCGCTGGGCGAGGCGGCCAGAGGAAAAACGAAGCTGGTCTCAATCGTTGATGAACTGTGATTGACGAAGACCTGTGTTAGTTGGACTTTGGCGATTTGATCGTCTATGTCGATGTTGAGATCGAGGTTCTCAATGGCGTAACTCAGGTTGGGGCGGGGATTGGGGCGAGGGGTAGGAATTGGCCAGGGGAGCCTGGTTTCATCGGGAGACAACAGGATGCCCTGGGCAGAAACAGGAGACGGCAGAAGTGTGGAAAGCATCAGTCCGAGGGCAAGCATCCATGGGCAAAGAAGACGTGTTTTCATGGTATTCTCCTAAAATTTGATCCTGAAGTCGACCAATGGGGTTTATAATGATGTGCCAGATCGGTCGGACAGATGTGTTCGATGGATCAGTGTCGATTGACTGGAAGTAATCGATAGGACTTCCTGAAGTCGACTTGTTCCAAGACGGCTGGTTGCCTGGAAGCGTTCCCCACAATTTGAAGTAATTTGATGGATTCAGAAATGTTGCTTATTTTTTGAGGAACAATCGCTTTGAGTTTGCCATCGGAATTGTGAAATATAAGAATAGTTAACAAAATAACACTCTTTGCAATAGAATCAGCGTCTTATGTCTTCAGGTAAAGTCCCCCCCAGGCTCTCACGCAAGCAGCGCGAGCAACCCAAATCCCGCCCTCAACGCGACGCATCGCGATCCTCTGCGGATTCCACTCCGGAGAAAAAAAAGTCGCAAAGCAGCACCTCTGAACCGGGCTACCAAAAAGCCCTCGATTTGCTGGTTGATTTCAAGTGGGCGATTGTCGGATTAATTTTGCTGGGTGTCGCGTATGGCGGCTATGAATATGCCAAGCCCTACCTGGGCGTCCCGCAAGAAAGGCAGGCACCGGCTGTCTTTTCTTCGAAAGTCGAGGCAGTGCCGACGGCTCCAGCAGGCGACCAGCTTCGTGAGTCGACGAGCCGACCCACCAACCCGGGGACGGCTGCCACTGGAGTGACTCAAATGCAACCGGTGACTTCACCGTCTGGCCCTCCCGTGGTGAAAAAAATTGCCCCGACAATTCCTGAGAAGCCCACCGATCCGAATTCATTGGTGGAAGCTCCACGTCGAACCACAACACCATCACGACAGATGGAAATTATACAAGCAACGCCCGCAGCACCTCAGGAAGTCTCAGACCGCATGGGAGCAGCCCCGACAACGACGGCTCCGATTAACAGTGCCGTCGGGGGACCATCTGTCACAAGGCCAGAGGCAGGAAAGAGTCAACCCGATGCAGAGCCTCCCAAGATGCGACGCCCGGGCTTTTGAGAAGAGATGATTTCAGCGCCCACCTCTGAAATGACGCCCGCCGACCCAGCAGTTTGAATATATCATGAGACGATTGATTTTTGGTTGTGGATATCTGGGTTTGCGAGTGGCTCATCGCTGGCTCTCCCAAGGGGATGAGGTCTTCGCATTGACGCGTTCCGAGAAACGGGCCAATGAACTTGCTGAACTGGGAATTCGCCCCATTCTGGGCGACGTCACAGAAATGTCTGGGCAGATCGATCTGCCCGAGGTCAAGACGTGTTTGTATGCAATCGGGTATGACCGTAGCGCTACCGCGAGTAAACGAAGTGTTTATGTCGAGGGATTGAAGAACGCATTGGGAACGATAGACGGGAAATGTGGGCAGTTGCTTTATGTATCGTCTTCAAGTGTGTATGGTCAAAATGATGGATCGCTGGTGGATGAGTCCAGTCTCACGCAGCCGAATAGTGAAGGGGGACAGATTTGCCTCGAAGCTGAAGGCATTGTGCGCACGAGTCAATTGGCTGGTGGGAATTGGACAATTTTCAGACTCTCTGGGATCTACGGTCCGGGGCGATTACTGGCCAAAGCTGAGCAGCTCTTCGCACAGATCCCCTTTGGGGGTGAGCCGGACGCATGGCTGAATCTGATTCATGTCGATGATGCCGCTGACGTCCTGTGTACTGCTGCTAAAATTAAGTTGGCAGGAGAGACGGTGTTAGTCACAGACGATCAACCGATCAGTCGTTTTACGTATTATACAGAACTCGCCAACTTGCTGGGATCGCCAGGGCCTGTGTTTTCGGAACGTGCAGAACCCGGTCGGACACGTGGGGCCAATAAGCAATTGGTCAATGCGAACATGAAGTCGAAGCTGGGCGTTTCTTTGCGATTTCCGACGATCCGTGAAGGGTTGATGTCGTCGATATGAATCGGTTTTATTAGTAGAAATCGCTCTTTGTGCAAAAGAAACTATTCACCGGCAGATTGAGTTTGCTGTTGAGCATGGAAGATTTCGACCAATCGCCATGCTCCATAAAATAGGCCGGTAAACAAGACATCGCCGATCAATAGATTGCGGTAGAACGGCAACGCTGACAGGTAGCAATCCAGAAAACTCGTCCATGTTTTCGGGTTAAAGACGAGGAACGTGACAAAATTGGTCACAAAAAAGAACATCAAAGACCCTGCCAGACAGGCGAAAAGCAGATGCTCGATGCGGCGTCCGCGGGCTGCAATCAACCGCCCCATGAGGGGGTAAAGGGCATAACAGGCATAGCGGCTTAGCAAAACAGCGAAAATACCGGGTGCGAACATGTTGTAGTTCGCATAGAGCGTCGTCGAGAGGATCAGGTCGCTGACAAACAATGCCAGGAGCGGGGTGGCGATAGAACCCAGACGTGATGCCAGCAGACTGCCGCCGAGCATCGCAATGGCCCCGACAGGAGAGAAGTTATTACCGCCGGGCAGGAGTCGATAGGTAAGAATCACCAAGGCGAAAGCGAGCGCGGTCAAAATCGAGCTGGATGTCGAGGTGATCAGAGGAGTGTCGTGTTTCTTCGAAGACTGCATGAAGGAAATCGCTTTTTCGAGGTCGAAACGGATCTTTGAGACTGTTGTGGCGTTATTTGTTGAGAATGAGTTTATCATTTTTAGTAGCCCGAAGGCGATAGAGTTGCCCCCGATATTCAACGATTATTTCCTGACGTCCCTGTGCGAGTTCTTCAAAGCGAAAAAAGCCACAGGCGCCATGCTGCAGCGCTTTGAGCAGGGATTGTTGGTTCTCAAGGGGAAGATTATGTTGTTCTGACATGATTTATAGGCTTATTTTCAGGTGGAATTTATTGAAAAAGGGGAATATTGAGCTGTTTTGGGTTGTGACTAGACGGTACCGCACCTATATTAGTGAGACTGAATCTCAATATCAATACGGCGCAGCCAGCTTTTTGCCAGCCACGTCCCTTCTTGAGTCCTGCCAGAACATCTGGCACATTAAGAAAGGTGTGGCTGATGCTCACTCCTCGTCGTTTTCGGAATGCTGGTTTTACATTAATCGAACTGTTGGTCGTCATCGCGATCATCGCCATGCTCGTTTCTTTGCTTTTGCCTGCCGTACAACAGGCCCGTGAAGCTGCTCGACGCTCGAGTTGTAAAAACAATCTGAAACAAATTGGTCTGGCAATACACAACTATCACGATGTGTATACCCAGCTCCCCAAGGCGGAGATGGACGGTACGTATGGCAAGCAAAGTGCGTTCGTCAGTATTCTGCCGTTCATTGACCGTGGAGCCGAGTACGATCTATATGACTTCACCAAAGGGAATTCCGACCCACTCAATCAGGAAGTCGTCAAACAGCGCATCCCCTCGTATTTGTGTCCGACGGCATCGATTCGTCGAGATGTCCCCATTTCGGGATGTGATGCCAATCTGAGAGCGCCAGGCACCTATGCCGTCAGTTCAGGGTCCGGCGATGCCTATGGAACGCTCGCCAACGGAAATCCCAACAATGGGATGATCACCAACGCCAGGAGTGGGGCGGTCAGGTTTGCAGATGTGGCGGATGGATTGTCGTCGACATTCCTGGCAGGTGAATCCGATTGGGGCTTTGACGATTATCTGTTTACCTCCGGACCTTGCAGTGGGCAGATCCGATACGGGTTTAGCTACTGGTCGTCCCCCTATCCTTTGGCGACAGTGTTCAGCACTGATGGGACCTTCAATCCCAAAAGTATGAGCGGCGACGGCAAACGATTGGGTAACTACCGCAGCGATCATACAGGAATCGTGCAGATGCTGATGGGTGACGGAGCCGTTCGAGTGGTCGGCGAGACGATTGACAAAGCCACGCTGGATGCGCTGGCAACTCGAAATGGGGGAGAAGTTCTCGGAGAGTTTTAACAGACTGCCTGAGGCTGGATATTATGCCCGAGGCCTTACTGGAGACCTCGGGATTCTCTCATGAAGTTGAGTTAGTCAAGGAGTGAGCCGGTGTCGATTCGAGTGTCTGTGTTGCCATTTTTTGTAGTGCATCTTTCCTTGTTGTTAATGTTGTTGACAGGGGGCTGTGCACAGCAGGAGTCTCGCTGGGGAGTGCAGGGGAGTGTGTCGGTCAATGGTGCGCCATTGAAGGAAGGTCGCATTCGTTTTGTACCCCAAAGCGATCAGCCTACGGCTGGAACATCCGTCGGGATCGTGAGCGGAAAGTATGTTGTCTCACGTGAGGAGGGCTTGTTGCCTGGAGAATATCGTGTGGAAATAGAAGACCAACCCTGGGGGTTTGCCTTCGACGACGAAGCGGCTCTCATTGCTTATGCCCAAAAGTATAAAAAAACACCCCCCACAAATCGGATCCCTGCGCGGTACAACAAAGCGTCTGAGTTAACGGCTGTCATTAAGCCTGATGTTGAAAATCATTTGGACTATTCCCTGGAGATAAAAGGATACCAGCCATGAAATTTATGTGTCGATTTGCAACCGGTGTGACATTGATCGTAGTGATCTGTGCAAGTTGCGGCAGTTTTGCGTATGCGCATTTTCCGTGGCTGGTGATCCAGCCGGCGTCCGGTGAACATGGACGACTCGAATGCTATTTTTCAGAAAACGCGCAGCCTGATGATCCTGACTTTCTCAAGTATGTCAGTACTGCTTCTGTCAGACAGGTGACCACGAAGGAACTCTCAGAACCGTTGACGTTAACTCTGGAAAATGACGAACTGTTTCGTGAACTCGATCAGTCTGCGCGCAATGCACTGTTTGTCTTGCAGACAGATTTGCCGATCAAAGAGCGCGACGGCGTAAGTTATCTCGTGCGTTATGGCAGTAAGACTGGAAAAAGTCTTTCGTCATCGACTTGGCAGTCAACACTCAGTCAGAAGGTACTGGAGTTGGATGTCGTTCCGACGCTGGTAAAAGATCAATTGACGTTGAAGATTTTGTCAAACGGAAGTCCTGTGCAGGGTGCTGAAGTCAACGTGCTCGAGCGCGAGGAATTGCTCACCAGCAATGAGCAAGGAGAGGTGACGATCGCGCTCAACGAGAAGCCGATCAATGCCTTACGCGTCAAATTTGTTTCTCAAGTCGCTCCCGGAGAACAGAATCCTGGCTATCAAGAAATTCGATATTACACGACTCTGACATTTCCAGACGTGAGCTATCTGGCAATTCCGGTAGAGCGAACGCTGGCGGAAATTCCCGAAGCAGTCACGAGTTTCGGAGCAGCGGTACTCGGATCAACGCTGTATTATTACGGTGGTCATACAGGGGGAGCGCATCATTATTCTGATGAAAGCCAGTCGCCGCATTTATGGGCTCTGGACATTAAGGAGTCGTCAACAAAAGGCCAATGGAAACAAGTGGCCCAGGGACCCCGATTGCAAGGTCTGGCCCTGGTTTCTTATGAGAACAAGCTGTATCGCATTGGCGGGTTTGAAGCACATAATCCGGAAGGAGCCGAGAAGGATTTGTGGTCTGTTAGTTCGGTGACAAGCCTGGACCCTGAAGTCGGTCAGTGGGAAGAAATGCCACCGCTGCCTGAGGGACGTTCCTCATTTGATGCCGCAGTTTTGGATGGGGTGGTTTATGTCGTCGGAGGGTGGCAATTGCTGGGAGGGGAAGAGTCGCGCTGGCACGAGACGGTGTGGAGCCTGGATTTGAAACAACCCGGCGCGCACTGGCAGGCGGAAACGAAAGCTCCGTTCGAAAGACGTGCTGTGTCAGTCGCAGCATTTGCAGGAAAGATTTTTGTGATGGGCGGAATGACCAGCGAGAATGAGATTACCACCGAAACCTCCATCTACGATCCCAAGACAAAAACGTGGGCTCAAGGACCAAAGCTGATCGGAGAAGGAATGGCGGGATTTGGATCGTCAAGCTTTGCAGTCGGAGGAAGATTATATTGCAGTACGTATGAGGGAGTGCTGCAATCATTGAGTTCTCCCGAGGCTACGCATTGGGAGATGGTGGGGAACCTGGAGCATGCCCGCTTCTTTCATCGAATGGTTGCGCTGGATGAGACAAGACTGTTGCTTATCGGAGGAGCCAGTATGCAGTCGGGTAAGTTTGAAGAGGTCGAAGTCATTCAACCAATTCAGGCCGACTGAGATTGAAGTGCTGACGTAGAAATGAAAGAATGCTGATGCGTGAGGGTATGTGAGAATGTCTCACCTTTCGTCCCTCACGCGATCAGTCTGTCCCGAAGTCATCGACTGGAATTCTCAATGTCGACCGAAGCCACTTTTTCGCCAGGTCAGGATTCTCGTGTTGGAGACGTAGAAAAGACGAGCCAGCAAAGTCCCGTCGTTTCCCCAAGGTCTTTCAGGAAGAAAATCTGGACGACCTGCCTGATCTGGACGCGACGACTACACCTTTATCTGGGGCTCATACTCTTTCCATGGGTCATCTTATACGGCGTTTCGGGGATGTTGTTTAATCATCCCCAGGCTTTTCAAGGGAATCGTTCAGTCTCATTTCGCGCATCTGAAGTTTCTGGCAAGGATGTGTTGACGAATTTACCTGACGCCGACGAATTAGCGCATGCGATTGTACAAGAAGTCTCAGGCGTCTTCGCTGAGAAAGGTGGCCCCAACGTTACGCTCAGTCATCGGCGGGAGCCAGAGTTCAGCAGATACTATGGGTACAACGTCGCTGGGAAAACGTTATCGCAGACGGTTTATGTCGATCCTGAGACAGGCAATGGGACCATCTACTATAAAACCCGCGAAGAACCTGAGCCGCAATTGGCATCCCCTTTGCCAGAAATCAAAAAGCTGACGCTCAAAGAGAACCCAGTGAACAGGGTGCAAAAAGTTCTGCCAGCTATCCTGAAAGAACTGAATTTAGAAGCTGGAAAAATCAACGTAGGGAACTTGGCTCCCAATTTTGTCTTTTCAGTAGATGTGGATGGCGTTCCCTGTGTCATGAATTATCACCTGGGGACTGGAGATCTGGTCACTCAAAAAGAAGCAGACCTGATTGAAATACCGTTTCGTCAACTGCTCTTGCGATTACATACCGCCAGATTCTACACCCCACAAATCGCAGGGAGGTGGTTCTGGGCGATCCTGGTCGATGCCATGTTTTTAGCGATGGTGTTTTGGGCCTGCTCAGGCATTGTGATGTGGTGGCAAATCAAACGCACACGCGTCTGGGGCAGTGTCATGATGACTGTCAGTCTGATTGCGGCGACCATTCTGGTGGTTGAAATGCACGACGTATTTCGGACAAACGTTATTCCCAAGCAGAGCAATGCCGCTGTGTCCGTTAAAACCGATTCGCATTGAGACTACTTGCGCAGTGTCAAGCCTCGTCACGCTGTGGATTAGCCTCTTCGGCCAGCCAGGTATTGATGTTGTCTTCGAGGACCTCAAGTGTGACAGCTCCCGAGGAGAGAACACGATCATGAAAGTCTTTGATGTTGAAGTTCTCGCCCAGTTGTAACTCCGCCCGTTTCCGAAGTTCCTGAATTTTGAGCTCACCAATCTTGTAAGCCAGCGCCTGCCCGGGCCAGGCGATGTAGCGGTCGACTTCGTTGGTGATATCCAGGAGGGTTTTGGCGGTGTTTTGAGCCATAAAGTCGATGGCTTGTTGACGAGTCCAGCCGTCGTGGTGAATGCCCGTATCGACGACAAGTCGGCAGGCTCGCCACATTTCGTACGTGAGTTGTCCAAAGCGGGAATAGGGATCCTGATAGAGTCCCAGATCCTTGCCCAGTGATTCTGAGTAGAGTCCCCAGCCTTCGATGAATGCCGTATATCCGCCATAACGACGGAATTCTGGCAGGTCGTCCAGTTCCATCGCCAGAGCGATCTGAAGGTGATGACCGGGGACCGCTTCATGCAGCGAGAGAGCTTCGATCTCATATTTTGGACGGGACTTCGGGTCATAAAGATTGATGAAATAAGTTCCCGCGCGTGAACCATCCGCGGTTGGCTCACGATAATAGGCTGCCGTGGTATCAGGGGCGATGTTCGCCGGGATCGGTTCGACCCCATAAGGAATACGCGGGAGCTTGCCGAAAAGCTTGACGAGTTGTGGATCGATTTTTTTGCAGACAGACTGCACGGCCAGGTAATAATCGTTTGCGTTCTCGTAATAGAAATCGGGATTGGTCCGCAGGTAGGTGAGAAACTCCGCAAAGGTGCCTTCAAATTTCGTCTCGGCGACGATGGCTTCCATTTCCTGACGAATGCGCTTGACCTCACTCAAGCCGATTTGGTGAATCTCTTCAGGGGTGAGGTTGGTCGTCGTGTAGAGTTTGGCCTGATGGGCATAAAATACTTTGCCGTTGGGAATTTGCCAGACACCCTGCTGCTCGTAACAGGCAGGGAGATACTCCTGTTCGAAGAAATCGAGCATTTTCTTGTAGGAAGGAATGACTTTCTGAGCGATTGCGGTCGCGGCCATCTCTTTGAGTCGCGTCTGATATGCAGCCGTGATCGAGCGATCGATTTCAAGGAAAGGCTTATAAAACAGGCTCGCTTCGGGGTTGTCGACAATCTGTCGTCGAATCTGTCCGACGACCGGTTGCATGACGACACGCGCATGTACGATCTTGCGTTTGATACCTTCCCGCATCAAGTCGAGGGTTTGATCCATGTAGACGTCAAACGACTCAAGTCGACGTATCCAGGCTTCGTAATCCTGAACGGTTTCAAAAGACATCGCGGCTGCAAGATCATTCTCCGTCTGGATCCCTTCGCGGTTCGTCAATGGACACAGATACCAGCCGTATTGATATCCATCGATGTTCATCTGGGTACGACGCTTGAACAGTTTGAAGTTGACCTTATCCGCCGGCGAGAACGTCTCCTCATCAAACGTATTGAGTTCGGCTAGAAGTTTCACATCGTGCTCATGACGTTGCTCAATGGCGTTAAGCGAAAAATCATTCCACAGATCAGCATAGCGTCGATCGCCCAGGTAGGAAGCGAACGTCGGTGACTGCATGAGTTCGTAGTCCCACTCGCGTTCAAAGAGTTCATGCAATGTTTCGTTAGGGAGAGTTGTTTGTTGGGCTGCACCGAGCGTTGCAAACAGATTTGACACCATAATTGTGGAAAGAAAAGCCAGTTGGAGGCGATCAAGCATGGAGTTATCCTGTGTTCATGAAATCATGCAGTAGAAGAACAAACAGAGCAATGATCATAAGCCAATCAGACAGTGTTTCCAAAGATTGTTATTGAGAGTTGGGAGGAAGTTTTTCATAATAATGCACCGACAAATTGATGAGGATGTTTTTATGGCAACCCTGGGTTACGAACCACCACTAAGGCTGGAGAACGGCGACCGTCTTTCCAAAGCGGAGTTTTTGAAACGCTGGAACGAGCAACCGAGCCTTAATCATGCGGAATTGCTGGAAGGAATCGTCCACTTGAATGCAGCAGCGATTCGATGTCGAGATCATGGAGAACCTCAGTATGTCATGATGCGATTACTAGGAACGTATTGCGATGTGACCCCGCACATTAAAGTGATGGGACCATCTTCGATTGATTTAGACGACGAGAATTTTCCAGAACCGGATGTCGTGATGTATTCCACACATCCTCGACTGGCGCAGACAAAGGTTGACCACGAGGGCTATTTAGTGGGTCCACCCGAGTTGATTGTCGAGATTGCTGCATCGACGGCCAGTGTCGATTTGCACGTTAAGAAAGATGTCTATGAGCGAGCGGGAGTGAAAGAATATCTCGTGTGGAGGACGATCGAAGCGGGACTGGACTGGTTTGTGTTGGAAAACGGTCTCTATGTCCGCAACAAAGTTGACCCTGCCGATGGATTTATGAAGTCGAGAGTCTTTCCCGGACTATGGATCAAAGAAGCCGTGTTGTTGAAGATGGATGTCAAACAGATCCTGGCATCCATGCAGGAAGGGATTACCAGCGCTGCCCATCAGGAATTCTGTGAGCAGCAAGAGCGGGATTAATCGCAACTCGGAATCAGGCGGCGCGTTGATGCTGGATTGTCGCGGCATGGCTCAATGCTGCGTTAAGGATTCTGTCGGCAATGCGAATGCATTCCAAAGCCGTATGGCCATCGACTCTGGGTGTCGTCTTGTGATTGATACAGGTGACGAACTCAGAAAGCTCAGCCGTGAGAGCATCGACTTGTGGGAGACTAACTTTATCCACAGTGATGAAGTCGCCGAAGATTGATTTTTTGAGCGCCTCAATATCGGCATTTGGACGTTTCGCCAGTTCGACGGGAGTTGGCCCGAAGAGGAGTTTGGCTGAAGGTTGATAGTGGTCGAAAGCGCGGTTGGCGAAATCAAGGTGGATAGCACCGTGGTCGCCAATAATTTCCATCTGGCGTTTGGTTTCCGGATGAAGTCGGCTGGCGGTGATGTCGGCGATACATCCTGACTCAAAGACAAGTCGGGCCTGCACCGTATCCAGGAGTTCGCTCATCAGGCCATACCCCATCGCTTCGACGCGCACGACTGGTGATTTCACAAGATGTAAGACGAGTTCCAGATCGTGGACCATGACATCATGCACAACGCTGATGTCGGTCGATCGAAAGGGAAACGGGCTGGTCCTTTCGGCTCTAATATAACGTGGACGCGCAATCTTTTTTGAAGCGGCTTCGAAGGCCGGGTTAAAGCGTTCAATATGACCGACCTGCAACGTGCAGCGTTGTGCTTCCGCAAGGCTGACGAGTTCCTGCGCCTGAGCAAGGTCTGCCGTGAGAGGTTTTTCGATCATCACCGAAATTCCACGCGTGAGAAAATCTTTGGCGACCTGATGATGCAAAAAGGTCGGGACAACAATCGATGCCGCATCGATGCGGTCGATCATCTGGCGATAATCCGCGACCCAGGGGCAGCCACATTGCTCAGCCACAGCTTGACCCTGCTGAGGATTCGGTTCTGCAACTGCGATGAGTTCGACGCCATCCATCGTGGAGAGAATCCGGGCGTGGTGTCGACCGAGCGCACCAACTCCGACTACGATCGTTTTCAAACTGCTCATGCGGCTCTTTCTTGAGGTGTTTTTTCAATGGAGGCTTTGGCAGAAGTCGCGTGGTGGGCAGCCGTCTGTGGATGAAACGAAGGAAGGTTGCGTACCGCTTCTCGGCCTCGTCCGTACTTGCCAGCCTTTTGTTTTTCCAGGAAGGAAAAGAGGTTGGAGAGTTCGATCGGAATCACATCCAGCGACCCTATAAATTCCGAACGGATTTCTTCAAGTGGCTTGAAATCGCGGAAGATCAATTTCTGGACTTTTCGGATGAGCATGATCGTCTCTTGAGACATGCCTGATCGTTTAAGGCCAACAAGATTCACCGTATGGATTTTGAAATCGTCAGTGCCACAGCCGAGCATATAAGGGGGGACATCAATCACGACTCTGCAACCACCACTGATAAAGGCCATTGTTCCGATGGAACAGAACTGATGCACAACTGTGTTTCCGGAGACAATCGCTTTGTCGTGAATGTGGACATGCCCGCCTAGAAGCACGCCGTTGACAAGCATGACGTTGTTGCCGATGCAACAGTTGTGGCCGACATGGGCATTGGCCAGAAAGACGTTGTTATGTCCAATGCGCGTGATCTGGTCTTCTTTTTCTGCAGCGCGGTTGACGGTGACCCCTTCACGAAACTGATTTGCTGTACCGATGATGGTCTCGGTAGGAGCACCTTTGTAGCTAAGGTCTTGAGGTTCGCCTCCGATCACACAATTAGCCATAAAGCGATTGTTTTCGCCGATAGTTGTATGACCAATCAGACTGACATGGCTATCGAGCTTGCAACCACTGCCCAGCTTCACATGAGGACCGACGATACAAAATGGCCCGATTTCAATGTCGTCACCTAGCTCAGCACGGGGGTCGACCTGAGAAAGATCTGAGATTTTACGAGGCATGGTGAAAGTCCTTGAATGCAAGTTAAGAAATGAGTGTCAGTTGGAAAGAAATGAGGGAAATGAGTGAGCTTATGCAGCCCGAGTTTGAGGGATGTCCACTTTCTGCAGCAGTAGCTTCAGGAAGTTGTGGTTGTGTTCGTGACCAGTTTTGCGGGCGATAATGTGTCCCACGAGAGGTCGCGAGAGCAACGCAAAATCGCCAATCGCATCGAGAAGTTTATGTCGGGCACATTCATTCTCAGATCGGAGTTGATTGTCGATCAATCCGTTTGACCCGAAGACCAGGAGATCTTTGAAAGTCGTATTCTGGCCATAGCCTCGTGATTTGAGCATGGCGATTTCGTGTTCGAGAATGAACGTGCGGCTGGCAGCGATGTGTTCTGAAAATGATTCCGGCGTGATCACAAAATTCGCAGATTGAGCAGGAATCGGGCTTTCGGAACCGTAGTCGAGATGGTATTCGAGGATCAGGTTTTGCGAATTCGTAGGAAATGCCGTCAAAGAGGCTTGCCGCTGTTGATCAATCAGATGGATTTCATGGCTGATCATCAACGGGTTGACCGCAGCCTGCTGCTGGACAATCTCTGCACGCTGTAGACAGCGGACAAATTCCAGTGCCGAGCCATCGCAACCGGGAACTTCAGGCCCATCGAGTTGTACGAGGCAGTTGTCAATTTGAAGACCGGCGAGGGCCGCCATCACATGTTCGGTCAGCGCAACTTGTGCGCCTTGATGTTCAATAAGAGTATGTCGATTGCCGTGGACGACCTGAGCGATGCCTGCCGGTATGAGCGGTTTGCCCGGAAGGTCGAGACGTTGAAAAAGAATGCCGGAATTTTCTTCGGCAGGGGCAAAGCGAATGCGAATCGTCTGGCCAGTCAGAAAGCCAACGCCTCGGGTTTCAACGAGTCGTTCGATCGTGCGCTGAGCACGACTAGTATTTCTGATCATGCCTGATGAAATGGACTGGACACGAATCGACATGAGACCAGTTTCAAGGTGGGGGAAAGACTGGGGGGAGGAATGAGAAGAGTCCATGTATGCTGACAGCGTACAGCCTTGAAAAAGCTGTACGCTGTGCGTTGCATATGCAGGGAGGCGTTGATTAACGCACAGTGTTGGCGCCTTGGCCGGCGGCAACAGTTTTGGAATATTGCTGATTCAGAAACGCCAGAACTTTTTCTGTGATGTCGAATTCCGGATTGTGGTAGATGACAAGGTTGTTCATACCCTGGATCAACTCACGAGGATCTTCATCACCATCAATTTGCTCGCGGCTGAAACGCACGATCAGCGTGTAATGATAAAACTCAGAGTAAGTCTTCACAGCTTTGGTGACTTCCAGATAGATCTCTTTGTAGATTTCAGATTCTTTGGTCAAGAAGTCTCGCTTGGCTTTTGTGCTGAACTGCTCAAACTGAGATTTGAGCTGGAAGCCTCGGGCTTCAAGTTGTTGATACTCAGCCGAATCCGGCTTGAATTTTCCGCTCTTGAGTTCCGTTTCAATACCCTTGAGCTGCTCGGCCATGGCGCGAGCCTGTTCGTCTGTTTTGGTGATGTCGGCTTTCAGAGACTCACGACGATCATCAAACTTTTTGTAGTTTTTGAAGATGTAGGCCATGTCGATCAGGCCGATTTTGTGTGGCAAATCGCTGGCACCGGCGGGAGCTTGAGCGAATGTGTTCGTCGACATCGCAACGATCAGGCACAAAGATGTCATCAGAGAGAGAGATTTGATCACGGCGGGGGCACTCCTTTGCGAAGCCGAGGCTTAAAGAACGACGTTGTTCTTCAAGTGGGACGAGATCCCAGGATGAGATGTCCTGTATTTAACAAGCCTCCAGCCAGACAACCATGTCGACTGAAATAAGGCATTGTGCATACTCAAGAAAACGAGTGAAGTCGGGTATCAGTCATGACCAAAACCAGACCACACTCACGCGAGCGGAAATGTGGCATAGTTTGTCGAAAGCGTCAAGTCGAATCTCTTGAATCAAACTTAGATCAGTGGCTGTTTTTGTAGATTTTCCAAGAATCGATTGATCGATTTCTGGAGGTCAAGCTTTTTCTGCCCCGTTGAAAAGATAAAACACTCACATCGACTGTGTCTCTGGAGGCAACAAGTTCATCTTCAACCATAAAGGTCTCACGCCTGAAGCTACGTGCTCCTAAAATCGTCGAGCAATTAAGCATCCATGTTGAAAAATAAAATCTGAGACGGAAGACGGGATTTCAGTTCAAGAACTTCTTCATTGACCATCGCAATGCCATCGCCTGCGAGAAATTGCTGATTATTGATTTTCAGTTCGCCTTCAATGACTTGCAGCCAGTAATGATGAAGCGGTTCCAGGGGGATCGTCAGAGATCGTTCGGCGTCGAATTTTGACAAAAACACATGAGCGTTTTGCTGAATAGTCAAAGAGCCCTCGCCACCATCGGGAGACGCGACAA
Organism: Planctomycetaceae bacterium; assembly: GCA_041753175.1. GTDB lineage: Bacteria > Planctomycetota > Planctomycetia > Planctomycetales > Planctomycetaceae > SXPC01. Next base: position 12,741 of record JBGSVC010000296.1, on the reverse strand, counting down.
GTACCAGTTGATTCTTGCGACCTTCCAGATCAATGGGCTTTTGTTCGTAACTGGGAGCGAGCCCTTTTTCTTTAGGCAACAGCCAGATTTGATAGAGGTGGACAGGCTCCGTGGTTGAAGGATTAAATTCACTATGTCGAATGCCACTGCCTGCTGTCATGCGTTGGAATTCACCCGGGCGAAGAATTTCACCGTTGCCCAGGCTGTCTTGATGTTCGAGCGCCCCAGAGAGGACATAGGTTAGTATTTCCATATCCTTGTGGCCATGCATGCCAAAGCCGCGTCCCGGATCGAGGACATCTTCATTCATAACGCGCAAGTGACCAAACGACGTCCATGCAGGATCAAAATAATCTGCAAATGAGAACGTATGAAACGTATCAAGCCATCCATGATTGAGATGACCACGATCTGTCGACTTGCGAATTTTTAACATGGAACGTTACGACATCCAGAGAGAGGGTATTGGAATATTGGTACCTTATTTCAACATTCGGAACGAGGGATAAGTCTGTAGGGGTAAATCAATGAAGATGCGGGCATTACTCAATCAATACCTGCTTATTGAGCTAAATAACCACCATCGACGGGCAATGAAGTACCAGTTATGAATGATGCCGCATCACTGGCCAAAAAGAGCACCGCTGCTGCGACTTCCAACGTCGTTCCAATTCGTCCGATGGGGTGCATCGCAGCCAGGCCTTCTAACATCTCTTTTTGTTCGCCTGTGAATCGGTGAATCATTTCCGTTTCAATGGCACCCGGTGCCACGGCATTGACACGAATACCGTGCTTGGCCATTTCAAGAGCTGCAGTTTTCGTAATCCCTTCGACGGCGTGTTTACTGGCGATATAAATTCCCGCGCCGGCCATCCCCACATGTCCTGCAATACTGGATGTATTGATGATGCTCCCATAACCCTGTTGCTGCATGATGGGAAGCTGATATTTAAGAGACAGGAAGATGCCCAGCACATTGGTATTAAAGACTTTGTGGTAGTCTTCAACGGTGAATTCAAGCATGGAAGCCGTCTGCTCGATGCCTGCATTGTTAAAGGCGATGTCGATCTTGCCGAAGGCCTGAGTTGTCTGGTCAATTAAGTGCCGGACTTGATCGTCTTGCGTGATATCAGTCTTGGTGAAAATGGCCTTGGCTCCGAGTTGCTCAATCTGTCTGACGATTTGAAGACCTTCATCTTCCCGCCGTCCTGCCAGAGAAATCTGTGCTCCCTGTTTGGCGAATTCGAGAGCGGTCGTTTTGCCGATGCCGGAGGTCCCGCCTGTGATCAGTACTGTTTTGCCTTGAAAAAGCATTGACGTTCCTTCACTGAAAGATATTTACCAAGAAAATAGTTTATCCATAAACTATATTAGCAAAAAAACTTTGTGACTCAATCTCTTAGTGACATTGTGAGCGAATTTTCTCCATCAGTCGCGTGACCTGCGAAATTTCCTCGACACTCATGTGTGACATCACTTCCTTGTGACTTTCAAGCACCGGTCGATCCATTTTTTCAAGTAAATGAAGTCCTGCTTGAGTAATAGTAATGTAGATGACACGACGATCCGCCGAGCAGCGTTCTCGTTGTACAAGTTGTTGAGCCTCAAGACGATCGATCAAACCTGTAATAGCAGGGACGACCTGGATCATCCGACTGGCAATCTCCAGACAAGGAAGCGGTTTGCCCTCGCCGCGGAGAATCCGCAGGATGTTGTATTGGGAAGGGGTCAGCCCAAACTCCCTCATCAATTTTCCGAACCTGTTTTGAAGCAAGTCTGAGGTGCGAAACAAGTTCAGACAGGCTTCCTGTTCGGGAAGATCGAAAGAATCTCGTTTTTTGAGGTCGTGTTGGAGTGAGTTGGTGTTTATTGTTGTATCGCTCATGACGATAGGTTATCGGTGTTTGTTTGATGGATCAAGAAACATCGAGCACGACGATGTGACCAATTGACAATTGTGAGTGGTGTGGATTACTTTGAAAACACACGGGCTATGTGTTCATCAGGGTTGCACTCAAGCCATGGATGACGAATACTGAGACTTTAAGGATTAAGAATTCTTGGCGCTTGTCGGAGTTCTTGATCTTGAGTTCATTGCTAGATGAAAGTGACATGAGAACAACGATTCTGTTTGCGATTTCGATTAGCCTTCTGGTTGGTATTTTTGTTTATCGATATCTCAGCTGGCGAATGGATCCATTTCGCTGTTCCCCGGTGACGGGCGTCGTGACGATGAATGGTGAACCGCTGAAAGATGCGGTCGTGCTCTTTGCCCCTTTAGATGGCAAACGCATGTCGTCAGGGCGGACCAACGAAAAGGGAGAATACCGGCTTGTCTATTCTCCGAGCAAAATGGGAGCACTGCACGGGTTGCATTCCGTGCAGGTGACGACCCTGCTGATTATCGATGGATACGAGTTGATTCCCGAAACGATCCCCTTCCGATATCGAGAATTTCCTTCTAAAATCACCGAGCGCGTTTCAGCGGGCTACAACACGATCAATATCAATCTGGAAAGTCAGCCCGAAGATGCCACTGAGTTGGCAGAATACAATGAAGAGCAACGTCGCATCATGATCGAAGAGATGGAATTCATGGTTGAAGAAGGCGTTTATGAGGGAGAGCCTGCGATGGGGCTGGATAATTCAAGTCTCCCGGATTTTGTCGGCGATCACAATAAATCAGGCAATTCCGAGAAAGTGGAAACTGGCGAAAATGTTGTCCCGAATCGATAGCAGTCCTGGGAACACGTTGAATGCTGGCATGAACCAGTGGAATCACGCAATACCGTCGCACAGTCGATCAGTCATGTATTCCCAATCACCGCTATCCTGCTTTGCGATATTCGATCGGTTGATGGACCTCGCTTGAGGAGGACTGTGTCCATCTTAACAGAGCCAATTGTCGTTCTTCAGGCGTGAAGAAATGGCGGGAGTAGCGTGAGGTGAGAATGTCTTCGGCAAGTTGAGTTGGAAGTTGAATTCGATTCAGAAATTGTTTGTAGATATGCGAATAGTTTTTCTTGTCGGCTCGGTTGGCAGTGACCATTTCCGGAGTTTGATCAAGGTTGAGAAATAAGGTGACAGCCGCGATTTTCTGCTGGTCTGGCAAGTCGGTTCGCAGTGTGAGCACCGGGCATTCTTCGTAGGCGTGAGACGAGAATTTATTCTCTTTGTGAAATGGTTGGGTATACAGGTCAGCATGGAGGGCGGCGAAGAAATCATCGTCCACCCAGTCAATGATTTCATAATGAGGGAAACGATTCAGGAAAACGCGATCCAGATCCGCAGCGGGAATATCGTCGGGCTTTTTCCCAGGGAAGAATTCGGGTAGGCGTTCGAAAAATGCAGAGATATTTTGTTCGATCGGTTCCCGGACAAGCGTGATGACTTTATAAGGCGCCGATTTCTGAACGAGCAGCACATCTCGTATCGTTTCGCCCTGAATCAAACACTTGGTGGGCTTCATACCCGCACGTAGTTGCAGGTTGACAAGTCTGCGAATATTTTCAGGAATGAGTGTATGGAGTTGCCAGACCGAAAGCTGCGGGCATTGTTTGAGCGTGCGTGAAATGGTGGAAGAAGCTACTTTTCCAGGTTGATAAATGAGAATGACTTCTTTGTGCTGGCTGATCGCAGCACTCAGTTCTAATGCGGTGTTTCGTCGAATGCGCATTTGTCTAAAAAAATGCATGTCGTTAGATCCAGCGATAATAGAAATGAGAATCGTCAGGGCTTGCTCGTGTTCAACAAGCGGCATGATTTTCAACAGATTGATAATCACCCAGGAGAAAGCACCTTTCCGAAAGGCGAAGATATGATCGTCAGGGACCATAGGATGAGGGCAGATTTTCGTCAATCAGCGAATTTCACTGGGAGGGCGATATGTAAGAATTACAGAAAAATGAGGCGCAACAAACGTGGTCTTGCGAAACTAGAAAGTGATGAACGGGATGTTTCATACGGGTCTGGATCACTGACGAATTTTCAATTCCCAATCCCAGTCCTTGGCAGGATCTACCGACGACTTGAGTGTGCATCGCTCCTCGGCTAGTGACCGCAGCGAAGATCGTAGCGGGTACCAACGGCGCGCGAAGAGGGAAATCGTCCAAACGCCGCTATCGATACCCACTGCGCGTACTAGGAAAACATGACTGACGGGCTATGATGAGGCGATATGAAAAAACGACATCAATTTCAGCGTGAACAGCCCGCTCAGACGGCCCGTCAGATTGCGTTGCGACTGCTCCAGCAGTTTGATAAGCATGGGGATTATTTGTCGATGACGATCTCATCACCTGAGTACAACGATGTACCAGCGATGGAAAAACGTCTTGCTCTGGAATTAGCGGAAACAACATTAATACGCTCCTTTGCGATTGACCGATTGCTGCGACAGGTCATGACTCGCAAAAAATCGGAAACACATCCGGCCTTGTGGATCGTACTTCAACTGGGGTGCGCTCAATTATTCTTTCTGCCGGAGATCCCGTCTCATGCTGCGATCAATGAAACCGTGGAATTAGCCAGATTTGTCAATAAACCTCATCTGACGACTCTGATCAATGGCGTATTACGAAGCTTGCAAAGGCTGCAAGTCGAGAAAATTCCGGCTCGTTTCACTGTGGACGATCAATCAAAATTGACGCTCACCGAAACAACTGTGGAAGCGACTGCCATCACCCGGTATTTGCCTTTGGGGGGCGACGACGGTTGGCTGCTCAATCAGGATCTGTATCGAATGCCAGGAATCGAAGAAGACCATCTTCATTCGATCGCAGCTTATTTGAGTCACACGACCAGTCTGCCAGACTGGTTGATTCGTCGCTGGTGGATTGGTCTGGAAGGAAGCCCGCGTGAGAAGTTTATACAAATCCAACAGCGAGGACTCACATTTTTGCAATCGACGCTGCTGACACTGCGTTTGAATCGCCTGCAAATCGACCGCCCGTCCTATCTGAAAATGTTGGAAGAAGCCGGGATTCCAGCAGTCGCAGGCGAACAGCCCATGAGTGTCAGGTTGCTCAAAAATTCTGCATTGGACCAGATGCCAGGATTCCGAGAGGGGATGTTTTCTATACAAGATGAAACCGCCATGAAAGCCGCGCAATCGCTGGATGTCTTTCCCCATCAGCATGTCCTCGATCTGTGTGCAGCACCGGGAGGCAAAACGACACATCTGGCCGAACTCATGAACGATCAGGGAATGGTGGTTGCCTGCGATATTCAATCATGGCGATTGAAGCGCGTGCAGGAGAACGTCGAGCGGTTGAAGCTCAAAAGTGTCCACAGTGTACTCATCGGCGAAGATGGCTCAGGATTGCCCGAGAGACGCTTTGATCGCATTTTAGTAGATGCTCCCTGTTCGAATACCGGTGTCTTACACAAACGGCCAGAAGTCAGATGTCGACTCAGTGAAGCCGATATCGATGAATTGGCAGAACTTCAGCGTCGACTCGTTGATCGGGCGATTTCTCGGTTGAAGCCAGAAGGGCGCATAGTCTATTCGACGTGTAGTCTGGAAGCTCAGGAGAACGAAGAGCAGGTACGTGCTTTATTGGCGCAACACCAATCGCTGGAACTCATTGGCCAGGAACGAAGCGAGCCCAGCGCATGGACGGATGGCGGTTTTATTGCCTTGTTTCGCAAGTCAAGTGAGCAGGCATTATAAGCCAGTCATGACCGCAATGGCCACGATCAATGGTCCCAACAGGAGTTTCTCCCTGGATGGCATACGTCATGCCGCATTGAGCGCACGAGCCGAGCGGGCGTTTTCGACCCAGGATTTCAGTTTGTCTTCATCTGGCGGGCTACCGCTTCGAAGAATACTTTGACCGATCGATGTCTGCCCAAACTCATAAACCTGATTGGCGAGATCGGCCACGCTGGCCCGGCAGACATCATCGGGAGTCCGATAGCCACAGCCTACGAGAATCTGGGCATGAGTTCCACGAAGTTCCGGGATTTGACACACGAGTCGAGCCTGATCCTGCCAGTCACGAATCGTATCGGGTTTAATGTGGCTGGTGTTTATGCGGTGGGCGGTCGTTTTGGGATCAAGGCGAAGAAGATCCTGAACAGTTTTGGCTCCAATCCGGTAGAACCGGGCAGCGGTTTTCGGACCGATGGAAGGAGCATCAACAAGATCGCTGGCGAGATCAAGATAGAATGTCAACGTGTTGTTTGTCGCAGGGCGAGTAGGAGGCTGAGTCTGAGCGGTGCTGCGTGCTTTCTGAGCCAACGTTTCGCGAAGTTCGATGAGTTCGCGTTGTGATTCAATCAGTTCAAGTTCTTCCTGCTTTTGACGATCCTGGATGGCGTTAACCTTGGAAATAGTTGGCGGCGCTGGGGTGTGAGTCGGTTTTGAAGCGGGAGACAAGAGCGGAGTCGCAGGTGTTGAGGCTGAAGATGTGGGCGTAAATAGAGGTTTCGGCGACGCCTCGACGTTCTTCGGCGTTGGAACGGAAACTCGTTTGGGTGCAGGTGGGGGAGGAGAGAACAGCGGTTCGGAAGCGGAAGCAAGTTTTTGAGTAACGACAAATGGATGGGGAGGAACTGCCTGTGAACCCGTCAGAGGAGTCTGTTTTTCCACTTTTTTGACTGGTTGCAGATGAGAGGCTTCCGAAGCCGCTCCGATAGGCCGGGCCAGGGATGGCCGTGAGGGCTTGGGCAAAGCAACCATAGCGGCTTGTGAGGCTGCACGCACCGACTTTTGCTCTTCCGGAAGGTTATGAACCAGTTCGCCCGTGATTTTCAATTCGTTGTAAATAGCTTCGATGTGAGCACGTTCTTGCGCGTGTTCCAACTTCTTGGTGACCCATTTGATGGGAATCGCGAGGGTTGCCAGAAAGGTTTCCAAAGTCAGGTCGCATTCGGGGGGGACGGCTTTGGATTCCAGAAACGCCCGATCTAGAATCATGGAAAACGAAACGGCACCATACATCAGCAGTTGCGCCAAAACTTTTCGTGAGTAGTCATCCCAGCCAGCCGGAGGATCTGAGACACCCAGATCAAAACGATAATGGTCGATGAGCGGTTGATAATATTTGTGCGAGAGTTCCGCTCCTTGTTTGACAAAATCTTCCAGCCAATACTCACCTGTAGGAACTTTAATGGAGGGCAGTTGATTTTGCAGGACAGCCATCCGGCGTAGATCGTCATAGGATTTGGTAACGCTCCATTCGGCTGCACGATGGATTTCAGATTCGCGTTTCGTCTGACCGGTGTGAAAGGGCATCAGAGGATCGGTCACGTAATGGCTCAGAACACCGGCTGCATAAACGGCCTGATCCCATTGACGTTTGGCGAGTAGTTCAACCGTTCGATCGTACCAGCTTCGTGCCGTCGTCGCCGCTCCACCCCAAAAATCCTGATCGACATGAATGACATGATTTCGGAAGTCTTTGAAGATGACATCGGGATCTTTGGCACCACGCAGGTAAACCGCATGATGCTGAAGAAAGAGATCCGTCCAACTCGAAGCTGAACTGTGTCCCAGGTGAGAAAGCGCATCGAGTGCCAGTTTATGGTGAGTGCTCGATGCCTGACTGGCGTAGATGATTTTAAATAACAGGTTCATCGTCGCGTCCTTGGTGCGCAGTAGGTGCAATGGCATATGCTGCCATCAAAATGGAGGCATAACCGCCCATTGATTTTCTTAACGGGCTGTCTGATTCCATGGACGGAATCACCAAAAACGCGGGGTTTCAGGCGTATTTGGAGTGTTGAAAAATCGACACGAAGTTAATTTGTAAAGCCTGATAAGCGAAATCCTGAAATTGCAGAAGACGAAAATCGGAAAGCCGGGCGGGATTGTAAAGTTGGGAAGTCGTTTGATGGCAACTTTTCACAATCAGCACATCGTATCTGGCACGTCAGGCTCTGGAGATGCATGAACTTTCCGACTATAGTCGGGCAGAGCCAACGAATTAAAATCCTGCTGATTTTCTCGACGAGCTGCATGACTCCAGGATGGAGTATTGAAAACAGACACGAAGTCGATTTTCAACAGACTGATGGGGCTGGAAAGTGCTAACTGATGAAATTAGACACAGACCAAACAAATCACATGGTCCCGAAAGCCGACAATGCGGGCTGTACAGAACTTGATGAATCTCATCCTCCCTGTGTTTCCATAATTGCCCTGAGCTATAACCACGCCAAGTATGTTATTGAGACACTCAAGTCCATCAGAGATCAAACCTGGACAGATTTTGAGTTGATCTATGCAGATGACGCATCGTCTGACGGATGTGCCCAGATCGCGAGCCATTGGCTCGATTCCGAAAAGATCATTTGCCGAACATTGATCAATTCGCAAAACCTGGGGCAATGTGCGACCTTGAATCGTGCCTTATCCATGGTACGAGGACGATATGTCAAAATTATCGGGTGTGATGATCAACTGCGTCCGGATTATCTGAGCCGCATGGTCGAGGCTTTGGAGACAGCTCCGCCGGATGTCGCTTTGGTATATAGCAACTTCTCTGAGATCGATGAGAACGGCTTGCTCACCACGGCTCAATATTATGATCAGGGTTACCGACCTGCGCACGATTTATTCGTCGCCATTCTCATCGGACACGAGGGATATGGGATTGCCATGCAGACGGCGACCGTTCTGATTCGCGTTTCTGCGTTGCGGGAAGTAGGAGGGTACCGCGAAGATTTACTGCAAGAAGATTTTTATATTTGGTTGGCCGTTTGCCAGCGATATCAAGGCCGATATGTCCCAGAGATTCTGATCAACTACCGCGTCCTGGAAACCTCATTGACACGCCATCCGGAAAAGCAAATCCAGCGCAATATCGATTATTTGAAAGTGCTGGATTTATTTAACGAACTCACTCAAACTCGTGATCTGGCAATTAAGGCCCGCAGAGAAGTCGTCTTGTTCACATTGGTACGTTTATGTCTGGAGTCAAATGATTCAAGGTCAATCCCGTTTATCGTAGAATTGCTGACCAGAGATCGCCAGTTGACTCAAAAAGGGGCCTATGATCGAATTGTCTACCAGATTTATTGGCGACATCCACATATTCATCGGGAACTAAAACAAAAAGTGGGGGATCTTTATCACCCAGGTTGGTTGGGTTTTTTCAGATGGGGCATCCGAGGCGTCATGGGTCGATGCAGACGCACATTCTCCAGGATCAGTACGATAAGTCGATAGCTATCCATCGATTTTACAAGCTGATAGGGCTTACTGGTTACGAATGCAATACAGAGATTTTGCAGTCCGGATGTAGAGGGAGTTATGAGCAATCGCCGGGGTTGCCCAGACCAACTCGTTGAGAGTTCCTCCGCCCGTCAGTCGGAACTCAGGACCAGTTTTTACCAACGCTGCCGTCCCGGCTTCATCGATTATCAGAATTTGATCGTTGATCAACAGAGGGCAGGCCGCCACGAGCTTCATGTCAGGAAGACGATTCTGGTAGACCAATTCTCCCGTAGCGGCGTTATAACAGCGAAGGATGTTTTCTGCCGGGACATAGAGGTAGTCACCTGAAGAAACCGGTGACGACATACCGGGGCCTGCACGTTTGATGAGCCACTGGCAATTCGGGAAAGTTTCGTTGGATTTCTCAGGAGAAATATCCCCACTCGCTCCGGCCTTGAGAGCGACCAGTGGGCCTTTGGAGAACGGGTCTGAGGCACCGAAATAAATACATTGACTGTCAGCAGCGATCGAACAGGCGGTCGGAGCTTTGACATTCCCCAGTCGCCAGAGCTCATTGCCATTGTCGGGATTATAACTGATAATGAGAGAGTCGCCTGATGTCAGCAATTCCGTTCGCAATGAGTTTTTCCAGAGGATTGGAGAACTCCAGGAAGTCTCCTTTTTGTCGCGTTCTGTCGACCAGGCCTGTTCGCCGGTCTTGGTATCATACGCAGCCAGCAGACTACTTTTTTGTGTAAATAGTTGTACGAAGACTTTGCCGTTATGAATCGCCAGTGAACTGCCGGTCCCAAAGGAATTGCTCGTCGGATAACTGCCGAGTTCCTGTTTCCAAAGCAGATTGCCGACGGTATCCAAGGCTGCCAGAGTACCCGTTGCACCAAAAAATGCATACACACCTTGATCATCGGCGACAGGCGTTTCTGTCGCGTAGGTGTTGGAGGGGTGAATGGCATGTTGAGGTTTTCCCGTCGCAATAGATGTCTTCCACAGCGATTTCCCAGTAACGGCATCGTAGGCTTGGACCTGCCAATCGATCGTCACATCGGGTGCTCTTGAAAAGCCCCCCAATCCCATACTCGATGGCGACTTGACACCATCACTGAAATCTTTGGGCGTCAGATCGCGGTCTGCAATCGCGGTCGTTAAGTAAAGCGTTGTTCCCGTGATAACCGGCTGTGACCAGCCAGAACCGGGGATGTCCATTCTCCAGGCGACATTTTCCGATTCTGACCAGGTCGAGGGGATGGTTTGATCGCTGATGTGTGCCATCCCTCCGGGGCCACGAAACTGAGGAAAATCAGCCGACAACAGGCAAGTCGCCTGCGAAATCACGATAAAACAAAAAACCAGAAGGCATCGCATCGACGGAATCCCCGAGTGGAAGAGAGAGCATGAGCGCATATCTCATTATAGCAGGGCGGCAACACGATGGTTGCATGCAGATTCAAAAAAACAGCTCTGTGAGTGCGAGACAGCGATCAAACTTCGGAATCAATGGACAACGGCCGACGATGTCAGGAACGAGTTGACAATACTGATGAGATGTTTCTTATCGACCGGTTTCGTCAGATATTCATCACAGCCAGAGGCCAAACATCGCTCGCGATCTCCCTGGCCGGCATGAGCCGTGAGCGCCACGATCGGCGTTACAAAATGACCTTGTCTGAGTTGCGAGGTTGTGGAGTAGCCATCCAGTATTGGCATTTGCATATCCATCAAGACCAGATCGTAGGGGTGGGTTGAGTGATGAATCATATCTAAAGCGATTTGTCCATTTTCAGCCAGATCAACTTCCGCACCTGCTTTTTTCAAAATGAACGAGATCAGACGTTGATTGTCCAACCCATCTTCCACATAAAGAATACGACAACTCTTCGTCAGTTGCGACGAAGACGCAGAGGAGAGACTTGATGTTGCCTCGCTGGTCTGAGGGGTGGATGACTGGTTGGCTGCCAACACGACACCAGAATCTTCAACAGGACGGTTTGCAGATCCAGGACCAACAGAAGATCTGGGTGTCGTCGAGAGCGTGCGGACAGTTGTGATACCGGCTGGAAAAATGGAAGACTCTGGCGACGTCGAGGCGTATTGAAAGGGGAGAGAAACGATAAAGGTCGCTCCCGATCCCAATTGACTGTGAACACCAAGTGTTCCGCCGAGTCGATCGATCAGGCTGCGAATAATCGACAGTCCCAGTCCCGTTCCCCCTTTTTGCCGAGTCAGGGAATTGTCAGCCTGAGTGAACGGTTGAAACAAGGTCGGTAACACGAGTGGATCAATACCAATCCCGGTATCGCTGACACTGATCTCCAACGTAGGACTTGCTGTTTTTTCCGCCAGCTTGATATCCAGGCAGACGCGGCCTCGTTCCGTAAATTTGATCGCATTACCCAATAGATTAAGCAGGATCTTTTTCAAACTTTTCTGGTCGGAAACGATACGCGAGGGCAAAGCCGGATCGAGCGTGGCATGGAATTCGAGTTCTTTGAGCTGAGCGGTCTGCTTGACAGTCAGAAAGATATCTTCAAAGAATTTATAAAGGTGGAACGGGTGGAGTTCCAGGTCAATTTTCCCTGTGTCGATATGAGCCTGTTCAATAATATTTTCGATAATTTCGAGTAACTGTGAGCCGTTATCTTTGATGGCATGGGTCAGTTCACGTTGTTCGGCAGCCAAGTTCGCATCAAGCAGATCGGTATAACCAAGAATCGCTGCCATCGGCGTACGAATTTCATGGCTGATATTTGCCAAAAAGTTTTCTTTGATTCGATCGGCGGCCTCCGCCTGACGTTTTGAATTCGTCAGTTCAGAGTTGATCAACTCCATGGCCTGCATGGTTTTTTGGCAGTGATCCAGAACGCGATTATAGTGGGCTGCAATTACACCCGTTTCCGAGGAGAGATCAACGTCCGCGCGGGCATTGCGATCGCCATGCAGGTTTGATTCCATCGTATTGAGAAGATCGGAAATGTCTGTTGACTGACCGTGCTCGACGATGTTGAGCCCAATCACTTCTTCCTGCTGTGAGACTCTGAGTTTGATGTATCGCTTGAGAAGCGTCAGCGCGAGTATGGAGACTCCAAAACTCCAGACAAAACACACAACGATCCCGATGAGTTGCACGATGAACACCGACAGGTAGGTTTCCCCGGGCAAGAAATCGGTGGGCTGAATGATCAACGCAACAGCGAAAGTCCCCCAGGCTCCTGCAACTCCGTGTGCAGTAACCGCTCCGACGGCATCATCAATTCTCCAACGACGTTCGATGAGATCTTGAGCAAGCAGACACAAGACACTTCCGATCGAGGCAATGAGCACCGATTCCAATGGACTGGCCAGATTGCAGTTGGCAGTCACCGATACCAGCCCGGCAATCACTGCGTTGATGATCGATTCAATTCGTATCACCTTTCGCTGGATCGAGAGAATCGACAACACCGACACAGCACCAGCAGCTCCTCCCAGGAGCGTATTGAGCAAAATCAGCGGAACTGATTCATTCAACGCCAGTGTGCTGCCTCCATTAAAACCAAACCATCCAAACCACAGTAGAAATAAGC
>JBGSVC010000295.1:0-5678 GCA_041753175.1 Planctomycetaceae bacterium | reverse complement strand
AGCGGCCCTCGAATCGTCCCCGTGTCAGGCAACGTCAAAGCTGCAGACGGTACACCAATCCCCAACGCTTTTATTGTCTTCTACCCTGAGGGCTTTAAGTCTGCTACGGGACGGACCGATGAAGCTGGAAAATTCTCGTTGACCACTACTACTCTCAATGATGGTGCCGCCGTTGGAGAACATCGCGTCACAGTCACGCCTGTCATCGGCGAAGGTTTGGGAACGAGCGAAGAAGACTTGCGAAAAATGGATAAGCTCCGCCGCGAGTTCAAGGCTTTTGACCTCAAATATTCTTCACTCAGTTCGACTGACTTGAGAGTAACCATCACACCCGACAAGTCTGACTACGAAATCATCCTCCCATAACGCGGCAGGATGATCAGGATTGCACATTTCTTGAAGTCACATCGCTGCCATTATGTTGTTGGTCTCCCTCTTCGGACCGAGCCTCAAACCGCCTGCGCCCTCTGGCTAATATCGGCACCATCGATTTATTCGTCATAACCAAATTATTCTCTCATCCCCGAAAATAATCGGGGCATTCTTGTTGATCACGCTCTTCGATCGACGTTTTCATGGATGCTGAAAGATGAATGGCATCCTCAGAAGGAATTCTGGATCCGATCTTATCCCAGCGATAAGACATCGGAGATGGCAACCCCAATGAGACAGTCTTTTTCAGCGCAGTACCACGTGTCGTGTGTGCGTACCCTCGTCTTGGATCGCTGCCTACGCAAGCATTTATCCAGATGATGACGCGCGACCGGTGAGGCTGATTGAGGACCGAATTTCCAGGACACATGTCCGGACTGCTGCCCCGAAATCTCGGTTGCGCGTTCTGTTTGAAAAGTCCGTTTGAACGCCTGGGGAACCCCCAGACATCAAACGCCACCACATCTTTCGCCGATGCTCACCACGCGCCGGTAGCCTGCAAATGGTCCTCGGACTTACCGCTCGCTACCAGTGCGCGCATCACTTTCCTATCTATCATCCACCCAGCCAGGAGATCCATCATGTTCGCTCGCAATCCTCTTTCAACACGTGTTCGAAGACGAAAACAATCTCGCATCATCGCCGCCGAAGTCTTCGAAACTCGGACTCTCCTTTCAGCCTCGGTCATGAACAAGCTTGAAAAACTCGGCGTCGACATCCATGACCAAGCCATCCAGAACCTCTCTCGCAACGAACTCAAACAGATGCAACGCGACCTGCAACGTCAGGCTCGCCATAACCACAATCCCTCTCCCAATCCCACGCCTCAGACACCCACAGAATTTCGCTCGATCGACGGAACCGGCAACAACCTGACCCATTCGCAAATTGGCAGCACCGGCGAACAACTCCTCCGCGTTGCCAGCAATGACTACGGCGACGGCGTTTCCTCACCTGCAGGAGAAAATCGCCCCAGTGCACGTGAAATCAGCAACGAACTCGCCGCCCAGATGAGTTCGTTGACCAACAATCGCGACCTCTCCAGCTTTGTCTTCGCATGGGGACAGTTTCTTGATCACGACCTCGATCTCACCGAAGCAGCAGGTACTGAAGCGTTCAATATCGAAGTCCCAGATGGCGATCCCCAATTTGATCCCCAAGGCAGCGGAACGCAAACCATCGCGCTGACACGTTCCCATTTTGATGAGTCAACAGGTACTGACGCCAATAATCCCCGCCAACAAATCAACCAGATCACCTCATGGGTCGATGGCTCCAATGTGTATGGCTCCAGTGATGAAGTCGCTAACTCGCTGCGATCGTTCCAGGGAGGCAAGCTGCGTATTGGTGTCGATGGTCTGCTCCCTCTGGATGACGCCGGCATGTTCGAAGCGGGCGACATCCGTGCCAACGAAAATATCCAACTCACCTCCATGCACACCCTCTTCGTGCGAGAGCATAACCGCCAGGCGGATCGCATCGCCGCTGAAAATCCTCACCTGACCGACGAAGAAATTTATCAGCAGGCCCGCGCGGTCGTCGTGGCCCAAATCCAAGCCATCACATACAACGAGTTTCTCCCTGCCCTCCTCGGCCAAAATGCAATTCCCAAGTATCGAGGTTACGACTCCTCGATTGACCCAAGTATCGCCAACGAATTTTCTACTGCAGCATTTCGGTTTGGTCACACCACGCTCAAAGAAGAAATCGGCTTTTACGATAACAACGGACTCGAAGTTCGTGACTCCGTCCAACTCCGTGATGCCTTTTTCAACCCTTCTCTGCTTAGCCAAACGGGTATCGATTCCGTCCTGAAGTTTATCGCCTCAAACACAGCCAATGAGTTTGATACACAAGTCATCGACAGCGTCCGGAATTTCCTATTCGGACAACCAGGACAAGGCGGCTTCGATCTGGTTTCGCTCAACATCCAACGCGGACGAGACCACGGTCTGGCGGACTATAATTCCACCAGGGAAGCTTATGGGCTCCCCAAAGTCCAGACCTTCGCCGACATCACTTCCAATGTCGAACTCCAGCAAAAACTCGAAGGACTCTACGGTTCCGTTGATGACATCGATCTGTGGATCGGAGGACTCGCCGAAGACCACGCCCAAGGCAGTTCACTTGGCGAAACTTTTCAAACGATCATTGCAGACCAGTTCCAAAGGCTCCGCGACGCCGACCGATTCTGGTACCAAAACACATTCTCTGGCAATGCCCTTAGGCAGATCGAGAACACCAAACTATCGTATATCATCGAGCAAAACACCAGTATCTCCCAACTGCAAGAAAACGTCTTTTTATTCACGGGCAACGTGGGAGGGCAGGTGTTTCAGGATAACAATCACGATGGCAGGCTTTCCAGGAAAGAACAGGGCGTCAGAAATGTGCAGATCGAGCTTCTTGATGCCGATGGCACTGTTCTCGGTACGACGTTGACCGACCGAAATGGCCGCTACCGCTTCAGCAACATCGACCAGACAGGCGAATACGAAATTCGAGTGGTCACCAACAATCACACAACGACTCCGCAATCATTCGATGTCCTGATCGATCGAGGGGGGCTCTCGTTGTCTAATCTCAATTTCGGGATCGAGGTCAGCCGACGCGGCCGAGATCGCTAAATATTCGTCCGATAGCCTGCTGAGATTCGGCGGAAAACAAGACAGAAGCTGGCGCTCGGCAGGCAATCAAGGCTACAATCACAAGATCTCTATCGATGAAGATGTGCTTAGATCATTAACGACAGGATTGAAATCCGATGAGTCTACGTCAGCAATGGCGTCACGAAACACACAAGCAATAATTCCTACACAATGCGAGAAAACGAATTCATAAACGCGACAACGACTTAGGATGCTTCTCAAAGAAAATTCTCAAATTTTTCTCCAAAGGAAGGCCAGTGAGTTGACGATCAACATGATCTCGCCTATGATGCCTCTCTCACACGAGACATGTGTCAAACACAACTGTGAAACACAAAGACGAGTGAGACAAAACAACTAAAAGTCAGTTAAGGCCAGACCGGCCTGCCATCGACTGTAGTTTCACGCTGATTCAGCCGATAATACAATTCTTGCAATTGCATATCGACGAATGAGTTGAGCCTGCGTCAACCTATAGTGGTGGCCACCATTGAGAGATGCTCTTGAGCGTCATTTGATGGTGGTTTGTTCTTTGACAATCAGTAAATGACAAGCGTGGCATCTTTTTAATCAAAAGATGAACCAATCTACGTGAGTCGAACGAGAGCAGGCAGCAATGCTTGCTGGAAATCGACAATCGAAATTGGCTTCAATAAATAAAAAGAGTGTTCTTGGGAACTTGTACTTTGAAATTACGGTGTGTGTCGTGATTGCTGTGAAGCAATGCACAGACGCATGAGTGAGATCGAGATTTCAATCCATCTTGCCTGTCAAGATTATGTGAAGTTTGGAATGCAGAAATGCAGGACAAGCCAAACAGAATTGAGACGAGGCTTGAAAGTTTGAAATCGTTGTGGTCAAGCTACTAAGGGCGTATGGGGGATGCCTTGGCGCTAGGAGACGATAATGGACGTGGAAGGCTGCGATAAGCCTGGGGGAGTTGTCAAACGAACATTGATCCCAGGATTTCCTATGTGAACGTGGAGAACTGAAACATCTAAGTACCCACAGGAAAAGAAAGAAAACTCGATTCCGTCAGTAGTGGCGAGCGAAAGCGGAATAGCCCAAACCGGAAGACGTTTAGAAGAAATTCTAAATGACACCCCGGGGTTGTAGGACCGACAAGACGACTTATGTCAATCGACTTTTGTTGATTGGCGAAATCCACTCGACCTTTGGTCGAATGACTCAAGTTGTCTAAAACGATTAAATCCATAGTTAGAAGAATCAGCAGGAACGCTGAACCATAGAGGGTGAGAGTCCCGTATTCGAAAACAGACGATTTAACATGTCGGCACCTGAGTAGGTCTGGGCACGTGAAACCCGGATTGAATCTGCGAGGACCATCTCGTAAGGCTAAATACTACCTAGCGACCGATAGTGCACAGTAGCGCGAGCGAAAGGTGAAAAGAACCCCGGAAGGGGAGGGAAAGAACCTGAAACCATATGCCTACAAGCGGTCGGAGCCCATCTAGCGGGTGACGGCGTGCCTTTTGCATAATGACCCGACGAGTTATTGTCATTGGCAGGTTAAGATCTTCAGGATCGTAGCCAGAGGGAAACCGAGTCTTAAATGGGCGATAGTCAATGGTAATAGACGCGAAACCTTGTGATCTACCCATGGGCAGGTTGAAGCGCGGGTAAAACTGCGTGGAGGACCGAACCCGTCAGAGTTGAAAATTTGTGGGATGACCTGTGGGGAGGAGTGAAAGTCTAATCAAACTGGGAGATAGCTCGTTCTCTCCGAAATAGCTTTAGGGCTAGCCTTTAGAAACTACGCATTGGGGGTAGAGCTACTGATTTGGTTTGGGGCCCTTCACCGGGTACCCTACCTGACCAAACTCCGAATACCAATGCGACTATCTAGGGAGTCAGACGGCGGGGGAGAAGCTTCGTCGTCAAAAGGGAAACAACCCAGACCGCCTGCTAAGGTCCCCAAATTCTGTTAAGTCAGAAAGGATGTTTAGATTCGATGACAGCCGGGATGTTGGCTTAGAAGCAGCCATCATTTAAAAAGTGCGTAATAGCTTACCGGTCGAGAATTTATGCACCGATAATAAACGGGAGTAAACAGAATACCGAAGCAGCGGATGCAGTAATGCATGGTAGGAGAGCGTTCCACACAAGCGAGTCGTACCGGAAGGAGCGATGGTGGTGTGTGGAAGTGATTATGTCGGGATGAGTAACGATAAAGCAGGTGAGAATCCTGCTCGCCGTAAACCTAAGATTTCCTGGGGAAGGGAAATCCTCTCAGGGAAAGTCGGACCCTTAGTCGATGCCGAAAGGCGTAGACGATGGACAGCAGGTTAATATTCCTGCACCACGATGTTGTGCTACCTGGGGACGTAGTCTGCAGGGTTGTCGGGCTGTTGAAATAGCCCGTCCCGCAAGGGCGAGTATTTAAATTACGAAGCAACCTGAATGATTACCGAGAAAAGCCAAGGGGTTTAGACATCGTGTCCGTACTAAATCTGACACACGTAGGTGAGTCGAGAAGACTAAGGCGCTCGGGAAAACGCTGGTTAAGGAACTCTGCAAATTGGCCCCGTAAGTTCGCGATAAGGGGCGCCCAAGCAATTGGGCCACAGAAAATCGGCA
>JBGSVC010000294.1:0-2179 GCA_041753175.1 Planctomycetaceae bacterium | reverse complement strand
GTGGACCCGAGAGTCAAGGTGGGAGGGAGTTAGCCATGAACGCACTCAAAAAGGTCTTTGCGTATCCATCTGCTGTGATGAGTGTCGAGCCATCGACAGTTTTGGTGAGGGTTTGGGTTTCTTGTAATAGAATTCCTGCAGGTGACTCGGACTGACGAAAAGCGATGGTCTTGTTTGAGCCTGCAAGTTGGTACCACTGATATGGCTTGTTGTCCCAGGAGGGGGAAGGGGATGGGATATTTGTGAGGGTTTCGTTGGTTGACAACGTGAGTTGTTGTGGGGGAAACGCCTGGAGTGAAAATGGGCCGGCGGTCGTCAATTCGTAGCCATCCGTACCGCCCTGTTTGACTTCAAAGCCGCGTTGAAGAATCATGACGGTGAGGATGGCACTGAAGATGACCAGCAGTGTCCCTTTGAGAAACTGGACCCAGGTTGTGGAGACCATGCCTGCCGTGACGACGATAATAATAACGACGGTGCCAACAATCAGGACTCCGACCCAATGCGGAAATCCGAGAAGTGGTTGAATTAAAACGCCTGCTCCGACCATTTGCGGAATCAGATAGAAGATGCTGACAACCAAAGTGCTGATGCCCGCCATGAGTTTGATCCCCGGCGAGTTGAACCGGGAATCGAGGGCATCTGCAAACGTGAATTTTCCGAGCTTCTTAATAGGTTCGGCAATGACAAACAGTGCGACGATCCAGCCAGCTAAATAGCCGATGGAGTATAAAAATCCATCATAGCCATATGTGGCAATCATGCCGCAGATGCCCAGGAATGACGCCGCTGAAAGATAATCACCTGCGAAGGCAATGCCGTTAATGAACCAGGGAATTTGGCCGTGGGCGGCGAAGTAGCCTTGTGAGGACTTGGCCCGTCCCCCGAGATAGAAGCTCAGTCCCAAGGTCAGCCCGACAAATGCGAGGAATACAAAGACGGCAATGACGCTGGGGGTGTAAATCATGAATGGTCTCTTGGTGTCGAAGCAGAGTCAGGCTGAGAAGTGTGAGAGGGGGGAAATGTCAGGTGTTATGAGGATTCGTGGTGGAATCTTCGTGGGGGAGATGGGCGAAGATTCCGTAAATCAACGACAGCACAAAAGCACCGATGATCAGTCCAAATCCGAAGAGGATCGCTAAATTAACTCCTCCGAATGGCGTTAATTCCATGGATTCTGGAGCAAAGGCGTTGAGCATGACAAATGCGCCATACGGGATCAAGTAGAGGAAGAAGAGCGTTAAGCCCAGGGGGGAGGAGTTTGTGGGCATGGGAACAATCTCGCGATTGGTTGGATCGGCCAAAGGAATAAACAGGCGTTTATAAACTTTATTTTAATGTGATTGTAAAGATCAATCGATTGAGGGGTTGGTATGGAAAAGTTAGCTAAATTTATGGGATTTCGAGGCGGGTTGAAACGCGGATGCAAAAACGCTTTTAGTAATTGCTAAATGAAAAGTTGGTATTATTTGCTCAGATTGTTGGATGTGGTGTCAACGAGGGTTCGTGATGGATTGAGTTACTGGCGGCGTAGGGGACAAAGATTTTTCCAGAGTTCGAACCCATCAGTAATTGATATATTCCCAGGAATGATAGGCATAATGAAGATCATTTGCTGGACGCTAGTTGGTATTAATTGTGTCACTATCAGCATAGTGCGATCGACAATCAATCGCACTTAGCTTGCGAACTATAAACCGTTTTGAGTTGATTCTGAGCTTGAGGCTAATGATCTCCCCTGGATTGCGCTTTATTGTGAAATGAGCTGAAATGGTCATGTTTTCTGAAGAATTATTGTGATTTTTATTGACCAATTTTGTTTTACATTTCAAAAAGAGTATTGATATTTGGTGGCTAGCGGTATAAACAATTCTTTATGGGGGAAGGAATGTTTCTTCATATATTGAGATGGGATACCTCGACACGTTACTGAATTATCAGTCCTAGCATCATCTCATTGCATCTTCTGCTCAATTTCAATCATATCTGATTTGTACATTTTTCTGTTTTGTGGAGATCAACATGTCAAGAAAAAAAGTTAGTCGTCTGTCTGGATTTACGCTCATTGAGCTATTGGTAGTCATCGCGATTATCGCGACTCTTGTAGCAATCCTGCTTCCTGCAGTGCAGCAAGCTCGTGAAGCGGCACGTCGTTCGACGTGTAAGAACAACTTAAAAC
>JBGSVC010000293.1:0-9642 GCA_041753175.1 Planctomycetaceae bacterium | reverse complement strand
CCTCGTCAAGCCAATGTCGAATGACATCTGTTGAAACAGCAGTGGGTTCAGTTTGTGCGAGTGGAAGGATAAAGCAATGCAGAACATGACGTGCAAAACAGGATGTGTCCGGTTTTGATTTTAATGGCTGCCTGCTGTGGAAGATTGAAATAGCAACCCTGGCAGGCATTGTTGATGATTTGAGCCATGCACTCGGCTCCTTTATTGGCGGCAACGCGTTGATACTGTGCTTGAAATTCAGCAGGAATGATTTTAGAAAGCTCAGTAATTTCACTTTCGAGTCGGGCAGCTTCGCGGGTTAGTTCATCACTGCGAGAGTTGAATTGTTCGCGAAAGAGTTTTTCTTCCTCTTGAGATTTTTTGAGTGCCTCTTCACAATCTTTGATGTGAGCCTGGGCGAGATCCACCTTTTCAAGAATCTCAAGTCCTTCGTCTTCGAGGACACTTTTGGCCATTTCATCGGCTTGAATCTGGCCCCTGATGGCATCGAATTCCTTGTTGGAAGTCGCCATATTGAGTTTGGAATTCATTGATGCCAAACGTGCTTCCAGAGTTTTGAGTTCGAGCCCCTTTTGGTCAGATAAAACCCGTGTTGCTTTGTAAGCAGTACGGGCTTGATCGAGTTCCGATGATCGCAATGCCGTTTGCTGTTCTTTGGCTTTGATGCGTTTGGGGCCACGATCCAGTTGGGATTGAATTTCCTGATAGGCGATGTGCAATTCGTGAAGCTGAGTCAAACCCTCTGCGGAAACCGTCATAGAACTCCCCTGCGAAACGTCGTGGCCTCTTATGGCTGGCGAAGACAGTCTGCTGCAGCCTGCAGGAGAAGGACGACGCCATCACCACTCATGAACCTCTCAGCATAATCGAGGGGCGTCCAAGACGCAAACTACTCGCGCAGGAAACAAGCCAGCCTTGAGGCTGGCTTGTTGAATCGTCTTGCAAAATTTCAAGCGATTTCGACTCAATCGCCCGTTATTGGGCAGCAGTCGCCATAATCGTTTCGATGAAGCCTTTGAGTTGTCGGGAACGAACTGGATGTTGCAGTTTCCGGACGGCTTTGGCTTCAATCTGTCGGACCCGTTCCCGAGTGACTTTGAAGATGCGGCCGACTTCTTCGAGGGTGTAGGTGTAGCCGTCTCCAAGACCGTATCGCAGTTTGATGATTTCCCGTTCGCGATAGGTCAGTGTTTTTAACACGCTATCGATTTTATCCTTCAGCATTTCCTGAGCGGCAGTTGCGATGGGGCTGTCGTTGGTGTTGTCTTCGATGAAGTCTCCGAAGTAACTATCTTCGCTTTCGCCAACGGGTCGATCCAGGCTGATCGGATGACGGGAAATCTTCAAAACGCGTCGGGCTTCTTCTAAAGAGATATCTGCAGCCTCGGCGGTCTCTTCGATGGTTGGTTCGCGTCCCAATTCCTGAACGAGATCCTTGCTGACTTTTCGCAAGCGAGACATTGTTTCGATCATATGTACCGGGATGCGAATCGTGCGGGCCTGATCAGCGATGGCGCGCGTGATGGCTTGACGAATCCACCATGTCGCATAGGTCGAAAATTTGTAGCCGCGACGGTATTCGTATTTATCGACAGCTCGCATCAGGCCGGTATTACCTTCCTGGATCAGATCCAAAAAGGAGAGTCCACGATTGCGATATTTTTTGGCGATGGAAACGACCAGTCGCAGGTTCCCACCGGAAAGATCTCGCATGGCCTGTTCGTAGGCGGCATTTCTTTCTCGGATCGAACGAACTCGTTTATGCAGAGACTCGGGAGTCTCGAAGGTCATCTGCATCAAATCATTGAGTTCTTTTTGGACATTGGCTCGTTCATCTTTGTCGTGGCGATCCAGTTTCATGGACTGCAGGCGTCGGTGCAGTTCTGTCATGCGACGCGAAATTTGTTCCATTTTTTTCAGAATCGGCAGAAGTCGTTGAGTCCTCAAAGAGAGTTCTTCAATGAGCGTGACCATTTTGCGACGACGTGTCTGAAGAGATTTCCAGGCTTCTTCTTTCTCGCCACGACTGGAGGCAGGATCTGAAAAGCGGGCAAAATCGTTGGCATTTTTCTCGAGAAGATAGTCCAGAGTTTTCAGGTTGTGAGGCATGCGCCCGAGCACCTGTTCTTTTTCCAGGCTTTCGGTCATCGAGACTTTGATCGTGCGGTCGAATGGAAGTTCGCCGGTATTGACTTTGGAAAGAATTTCCAAGGACTGCTTCATGGCATAATCACAGCCGAGCAGTTGTCGTCGAAATCGCTTGCGGGTGATTTCAATTTTCTTGGCCAGGCCAATCTCTTCAGATCGTGACAGCAATGGGATTTGTCCCATTTGAGTCAGGTACATCCGGACGGGATCTTCAATCCGTTTGCTGCTTTCGGTGAGCAGGTCGTCTTTCTTTTTCCCTTTTTTGCGGCTGCGGGTTGGTTTGGCCGACTCCGCAAGTTTCTTTTCTAGCTTTTCGCGCTCCTTCTGGGGGAGTTGCTTGTCGGAAATAACCTCAATGCCCAACTCTTCAAGAGAGATCAAGAGGCGATCCAGAATCTCCGGATTGATGTCTTCATCGGGGATATAATTGTTGACTTGATTGAAGGTGAGGTAGCCACAGGATTGACCAGATTGGATCAGTTCTCGCAGGCGTTCGTCAACTTGATGCACGGATGTCTCCAACTCTTGATGATGGGGCTCAGGGAAGTCTCGTATCAATTTCTGTCAATCTTCCGGAGTGTTGATGCGGCACGGGCTGCATCCAACCTCTGGTTGATGAGATCTGAAATGACCGTCTTCAACAGACTAAACCTACAGCATGGCAGGCAGTCAGGTCGGGAGAGGTTTTCAGAATCTCGATCCATCCTGAATTTACTCTACTGATTAACAACACGGTTTGTTTTAAGTAGGCCGTGTCTGTTGGGTAGAATGTGACGATGACATCCTTGCGATCGTTAAAAAATGTTAGGAAATAAACCTTTCTGTTTGGCTTGATCCAAATTTGCTCGCTTGATCAACCATACTGCCAAAGTGTTGGGACACACATCAGACTCGTCAAGACCCTGATCGAGGTTTTACGAGGTGTTTTCCCTGTTGCCGTTTTGCAACATTCTGGTCGAACCCCTTTAAGTTATGTTGGTCAGGGAATTGTTGACAAGATGAGTTTGTTGTCGGAAAGCATCATACGGAAGATTTTTTTTGGTCGGCTCGCTGGCGATGAAACTCCGAGGCTTTACGAAGCATTTCCAGGGCTTGCTCATCCAATGGCGTTTGCGAGGGGGAGGGTGTCATTGGATGATGAGGAATCTGCAAACGGGCCTGGCGTCTGAGATGCAGTGCGGAGCTGAGCGTATTGAGCATCGAGTGTTCAGGAAGTACGGCGTCTGACAATTCTGCCTGAACTCGATCTTTGACAAATTTGGCTTCCGCCATTTCCAGCAGCCAGTGAGCCAACTGGCCTGAAAGGCTCTCTCCAAGATGCTCCAACAGAGATTTCGTGAATTGATCGGAGGAGAGATGAGAGTAGTCAACACAGGCTTGAAAGAGAGTTTGTAGATCATACTCCTCTATTTCGTCGCTTGTGAGGTTGACAGTGAATAGTTTGATGGTCTGCGGTGCAGCAAGCATGATCTGCAAAACTTCACACAACAGTCGACAGTCTTTTCCTGCTTTTCCACTTTTGATACGTTCGAATGTTTCTTTCTGCTCAAGTCGCTCGATGGCCAGTGGATCTTCGGGAATATCAGATCTGCTCAACTCCTGACGTTCCTGATTCCGGAGTGTCTGCTTATGGAGGGTCTTTTTGGCACCTCGCAATTCAGCGCGTACGGTTTCTTCCCGAATTCCCAGGCGACTGGCCAGTCGGTGCAGAATTCGGTCCTCCTGAGGTTTGGGCACCGAACGCGGAATTGATTTGAGCAAACTTAACATGTCTGTGAGAATTGACTGTCGTGAGAATTCACTGGAAAGCCCATGCTTTCCAATCAATAAGTCGAGCTTGAAGGCCAAGGCATCGGGCGCCGTTTCAGCGAGTTTTTGAAACTCTTCCATTCCGCGTGATTTTAGGAAGTCAGCCGGGTCCAGGCCTTCGGGTAAAGTCAAGATTCTCAGGTCCACATCCTGTTCTACGAAACGTATCAATGCTTTTTCAGCGGCATTCTGGCCAGGAGTATCTCCGTCATACACAAGGATCACCTGTTGACAAAATCGCTTGAGCAGTGAGACATGAGAATCGGCAAGTGCAGTCCCTAATGTTGCGACCACGTAATCCAGCCCAAACTGATCAGCAACTATACAATCCGTATAGCCTTCCATGACGAGCACTTTTCCGGATCGTTTGATTGCGTCACGGGCGATGTTGAGGGCAAACGCTAACTGGCTTTTTTGAAAGATGACAGATTCTGGCGAGTTCCAATATTTGGATTGATTCTGAGTGTTGGCTCCGGGCAGGATTCGTCCGCCGTAGGCGACACAGCGGTTACTCAGATCATGGATAGGAAAGATCAATCGCCCGAAGAAATAGTCATAATATCCCGGCTTATCAGTGCGTTTGGAAACCAGGCGTGCATCTTCCAGAACGTCCAGTGAGAACTTTCCTTCTGCCCGTCGAATCAGCCAGGACCAGTCGTCGGGGTGAAAGCCAAGGTGGAATTTCATCCAGCTTTCTTCGCTGATTCCTCGGTCGTGAAGATACTCCCGGGCAGCTTCTGCGTCTGGGGAACTGAGCAGGCATTGGTGAAACTGGTCGCGAGCCCATTGGCAGGCTGCATACATCTGGGCTTTGTTTTTGCCCGTTGGAAGTTGCCCACTATAAGATTTAGGCATTTCCAAACCCGCTTGTTCGGCGAGCATTTTCAAAGCATCAATAAATGGGACATTCTCCAGTTTACTGACATACGTAAAACAATCCCCACCTTCATTGCAAACCCAGCAGCGAAACGTCTGGCGTTCCGGGTTGATGGTCATCGAAGGGTTGTGATCTTCATGGAACGGGCAGAGTGCGACAAACTCCCGGCCACCACGTTTGGGAATGACAGGTCGGGTTTGGCTGACGAGATCAACAATGTTTGTCTTGGCGCGAACTTGTTCTTTGAAATCGTCTTGAGGAGTGAAGGACATCGAATTAAGTCACTCCCTTGGCTGACAAACAGATAAGCACTAAAACCAGAACAACGTCATGCAAAGCCCTCAATCCGGGCTGACGTTTCGAGCCTCTTCAACAATTCAATATTAACTGCAATCTCCCCTTCGTCAATAAGGAGTCGAAATTAGAAGACGGGCTGTTAATTCAACAACACGCCGGTCTCGTCCACAAATTGAGACTGGATCAGTCGTTTGTACAAAGGACATAATCTATCAGCGAGCGCCGGGAAGCTTCTCGGCTGTTGAAGATTATTCCATCCTGCAACCCAGTCAACGGCCTGGTCAACGCCGAACTGTTCCAGATAACAAGCCGCTAGATTGGCGATATCAACGGCAGCCTCGTCGAGTGCTTCTTCGTCCAAATGACATTCTAAAGCCTTGAGAAGTGAGTTTTCGGCATACGTGTATTGGCCATTCAAATAGTGGCACAAACCACATTCTCCCCATAAATCTCCCAGACCATCTGCTGAGTTTGAAGCGGTGGCCAGGCATATCTGGCATGCCGAAGCGGCCAGTCCCGGTTCCTCCAGGTCGATCAAGATTCGAGCGAGTTGCACAGTCTGGTAGCAGCCAAGCGAAAATAGGCCGTCAATTAACAGATTTAACATCTGCAGGGCCAACTGTCTCGCTTGCGTGGTTTGTTTTTCGGCGACGTATTGACGAAGTAGAATCAGCCCGAGTTGAAAACCATCGTCGTTGAAATTTTGATATCGCATCCTCCAGCATTGCTGCCAGCGACATTGGAGATCACGCAATGTGGATTGAGCAGTTCGGCACGTCGAGAGCGAGACGGTTGTCTCGTAAAAATGATCAAAGCGGTGGAAAGTTGACACGTCTCATACCTCATAAGTGAGGATTTCATGAGACCACTTTCTGAGAGCATGACTCACAGCCACATCGATGTCGTTTTTTTACTTCGAACGATGGCGGTTTGCAATAAGCGGGATACCTGAGATTCTGTTAATTTAGGGGTTTTGCATTGAGTTGTCAATCCCTGTCGAGCTAGATGCGGAAAAATTCGCATGTTCGGGCTTTTTCAAAGGAAACGCGAACTCAGTCATTTTCGCAATTGAATAATTCCCTGTGACAACGAAAATAAGAGTCTCTCACCAGCGACGTCACTCACTTGGAAAGGTGTCATGTTTATGTTTTGTCATCGTCCTCTGTTTTTTGTCGGATTGTTACTTGGCTGCAGCCTGATGTTTTCGTCCCCACTTACGATTCAAGCCGAAGAAAGCAGGTCTGTCCCACTTGATGAAAGCCTCACGCTCCAAATCCCGGCAGGTTGGGAACAAGTCAAGCCTGAGAATAATCTGCGTTTAGCTCAGTTCAGTTTGCCCAAAGCCGATGGTGATGACGATGCCACCGAATTAGCTGTTTTTCCTCCCTTCGGTGGAACCGTTAATGATAATCTCACGCGGTGGGTCGGCCAGTTCACCTCGCCGGTCGTCAAATCGACCAAAGGAAAAACTGCCAAGGGAGACTACTATTTTCTGGATTTGACGGGCACCTACCAAAAATCTGATGGTCCGCCAATCTTGCGAAAAACAATTGATAAGCCGGGTTATCGCATGCTGGCTGTGATTCTGAAAGTCGGAGAAGCTAACTACTTTCTTAAACTGACGGGACCTGAAAAATCAGTCGCCGCCCAGGCCGATGCATTTCGCAAGTCCTTCGGGGGCGCAGAGGATTCTGAATCGGCCTATGAGATGAAGTAATGCATTCAGAAGTAATGCATTCAACAGACACGATGCCACGAACAGCCAGGCTCAGATACAGCCTGGTTTTTTTCTTGATTTCTGTTTGGTTGTTTTATAACGCAATCGGAAACATCAACTTCTGGCAGGGCATCTCGATCACAATTTTAGGCAGTCAGTTTTTTATCCTTGCATGGGCCTACCGCTGGAATGGAGCAAACATCTTTGGAAAAAATCGCACTGGTCGCTTTTTCACGTTAACAACTTTAGCGACGGCTCCATTCTTGATTATTTGTTGGTCGACTTGGGGGATCTGGCGTATCCTTTTCTGCCGTAGGCCTTACACAGAAATAGATGATCAGATCATACTTGGAGTTTTTCCATTCTTTCATCAAATCCCAGATGATGTCTTTTGTATCATCGATCTGACTGCGGAGTTTCCGCGCTGCAATTTTCGAAATGGAGTCCGATACTTCGGCCTACCAACACTTGATGGCACCTCACCAAGTGCAAAAGACTCTCTTGAAGTGATTGAACAGATATCGACAACTCGTCAAAAGACCTATGTCTATTGTGCAAATGGTAGCGGTCGCAGCGCAGCATTTGTTGCAGCGATACTCCTAAGAAAACATCCAGAGTGGAGCATTCCAGACGCAATCGCAAGGCTCAAGTCAAAACGTCCTGAGGTCGCACCAAATGTCGATCAGGTACTCTACCTGGAACTAATGCAAAAAGAGATGACTGCGGCTAACGTTGGTTAGTTCGTTAAGCCCCGTAATACTCACGATACCAATCGACAAATTTGCCCACGCCCTCTTCAATGGTTGTCCTGGGATGAAATCCGACATCGGCGGCCAGGTCATCGACGTTGGCGTAGGTCGCAGACACGTCTCCGGGTTGCATGGGGAGCATGTTGTATTCCGCTTTTCGACCTAGTTTTTCTTCGAGCACATGAATCATGTGCATCAACTCCACCGGTTGATTATTGCCGATGTTGTAGAGTCGATATGGGGCATTGCTGGTTCCGGGATCAGGTTGTGCGCCCGTCCATTGCAGATTGGGGCTGGCAATCTTATCAGCGGTCCTGACAACCCCTTCGACGATATCATCGATGTAGGTGAAGTCTCGTAGCATTTTTCCGTGATTAAAGACGTCAATGGGGCGACCTTCCAGGATGGCTTTGGTAAACAGAAACATGGCCATGTCCGGACGTCCCCACGGTCCATAGACCGTGAAAAAACGCAGACCTGTTGTAGGAAGACGATAGAGATGGCTGTAGGTATGAGCCATCAGTTCGTTGGCTTTTTTCGTGGCGGCATACAGACTGAGCGGGTGGTCAACATTGTCATGAATCGAAAACGGCATCGCCTGATTGGCACCATAGACCGAGCTTGACGAGGCATACGTCAGATGCGTGACATCAAAATGCCGACACCCTTCGAGGATGTTTGTAAAGCCGACGATATTACTGTCGATGTATGCATGCGGATTCTTTAGCGAGTATCGAACGCCAGCCTGTGCAGCCAGGTGAATCACAATTTCCGGGCGATACCTTGAAAACGCAGATTCCATTTCCGCGCGATCGGCCAAATCGATTTTGAGAAACTGGAAGCTGTCAAAACCGCCCAGACGCGCCAGACGCGCTTCTTTGAGCGCGACATCGTAGTAGTCGTTGACAATATCTAAACCGACAACAGCGTCTCCTCTTTCGAGCAGACGCTGTGCGGTGTGAAAACCAATAAACCCGGCCACTCCCGTGACAAGATAGAGTTTTACCATTATCCCTTGGCCATCAATTCTCTGTAGTAATCCACGGTACTTTTGAGTCCCGTGGCTAAATCCACGTTTGGTTCCCAACCCAGTAATGTCCTCGCCTTGGTAATATCAGGGCAACGACGTTTAGGGTCATCTTTGGGCAATTCACGATAGTCTTTGCCGCACGTTGCGCCGGTGGCTTTCAGGACCGCATCGGCTAGTTCATGCATCGTGTTTTCAACGGGATTGCCCATATTGATTGGTCCGATGTGTTCATCCTGTTCCATGAACGTGATGAATCCACGCACGAGATCGTCAACATAGCAGAACGACCGTGTCTGGCTGCCATCTCCGTAGATGGTCAGCGGTTCGCCGCGAAGTGCCTGGTTGATGAAGTTGGAGACCACCCGACCATCGTTTGGATCCATGCGTGGGCCGTAGGTATTGAAAATCCGAACAATCCGAACATCGATCCCATGGGCGTTGTGATAGTTCATAATCAATGATTCTGCAACCCGTTTTCCTTCGTCGTAACAACTACGAGGTCCGATTGGATTGACATTTCCCCAATAATCTTCGCGTTGCGGGTGGACATCGGGGTCGCCATAAATCTCTGAGGTCGAGGTATGCAGGACACGGGCTCTTGTCCGCTTGGCCAGCCCCAGAATATTAACGACACCCACTGTCGAGGTTTTGATCGTTTTGATGGGATTGTATTGATAAGCGACGGGAGATGCCGGGCAGGCAAGATTGTAGATCTCATCGGCTTCCAGATAAAACGGATGCACGATGTCGTGTCGAATGACTTCAAATCGAGGATTCCCGATCAAGTGAAGAATGTTCTCTTTGCGTCCGGAAAAATAGTTGTCAACGCAGATGACATCATAACCTTTTTCCAACAGGCGTTCGCAGAGATGGCTTCCAAGAAAACCGGCGCCGCCGGTGACAATCACTCGTTTCATGATATTTCCTAAGGGAGAAATTTTTGTTTAGTTGACACAGTTATTGAGGGGACTTTTTTTGACGTTCCTACGTATCGATCATCTCGGAGTTAGCAGCC
>JBGSVC010000292.1:0-2648 GCA_041753175.1 Planctomycetaceae bacterium | reverse complement strand
TTACTGGATTATTTTTATGGCTGGCGTTTCGCAACGTCGACCTCGCCCAGATGGGTCGACAACTCCGTGGAGCCGACTACCGTACCCTGCCCATCTATGTCGTCACGCTCGCTGTATTTTATCTCCTCAAAGCAGTCCGATGGACATTGCTGTTAAAACATTTGGGGACCTATCGTGTCTCGGAGGTCATGCCCGCACTCATGATCGGTTTTATGGGAAACAACCTTCTCCCGGCTCACCTGGGGGAGTTCATGCGTGTCTTCGTGTTTGCCCGTGACTACCAGAAACCCTACGCAGCGATACTGAGCAATCTGATCCTGGAGCGGATTTTCGACGTCGTCACAATTCTGGTCGTGCTGATTTGCGGACTTCTGCTCGTCCCACAGATCCGCGAAATTCCCGAAATTCGCGTCGGCGCGATGGTCGTCTGCACGGCGGCAGGACTCTTGCTCCTGGGAACAGGCGTCTTCGTCATCTGGACTCGCCATTTTATCAACGTCACACGGTGGTGCTTTGCTCATTCCAGTTTTCTGCCACAATCCTGGGAACATAAAATCATCGCCTTGATGACCGAAGCTCAGACAGGTCTGGCGAGTTTGAAAGACCCCGCCACAACGCTCAAAGTTGTGGTGTTATCGATCATCCATTGGCTCGTGATGGGAGTGTTGTTTTGGCTCTCACTGCAAAGTTTCGGTGTCGCAGTCACAGTGCCAGCATGTTTATTGTTAATGTCAACGACCGCTCTGGGCGTCATTATCCCCGCAGCCCCCGGTTTCTTTGGAACCATCCAGATTGCATTTCTACTCGTTCTCACACCGATCCTGCAGTTGGATGCTCATCCCGAACTGAAATCGGCAGTAATGGGAGCCTCCATCTACTATCACCTGGCTCAATATATTCCGGTAACGCTGATAGGGCTTTATTACCTGCACAAAGTCGGGCTCTCGCTCTCCAAAGTCTCCGCAGAGATTGACCACGTTCAGGAAGAATCCATTGAACAGGCTGCTCTTTGACAACTGCACCCCATCGAAAAATTCCGATGACAGAATTCCGATTACAGAATTCCCGTCCCGAAATCTTCCTCATGGCGGGGAACAGACGATTGCAAGTCGCTGCTGCGCTGACGCGATTCCTTCTCTGGTAGAGATATCGCCCCCGGAGGATCAAATCGATGAGACTTGCCGGGAGTTTGAAAAAACTCGCTGTCACGCTGCGGAACCGGTGGGTCTTGGACCACTTTCTCAGCCGCACGACGCGTCTCCAGATGCGGACGCAGGCGGGTGTGAGTCTCATCCTGTTCCAGATAGTCTGAGAAATCATCTTCGCCGTAGTCATCATAGCGGCAGACATAATCAGGCTGCTGAGAAGCGATGAGTTCCTTTTCAAACGCCTCGATGACAAAACTCTGGATGTCTTCACGACATTCAGAATTGATCGGATGGGCAATATCGGCATACAACTTCACTCGACCATCCGACGAGTGGGACTCCTGAGATTTGAACTCCTGAGTTTTATCACTCCGGTCAGCTTGAAGTTTGGCACCACACTGATTGCAGTAATTCGAACGCAGGTGGTTTTTGGTTTTGCACTTGCCACAGCGGTCCATCAACTTGCGAGATGGCATCGCGACAAAAGGGCCTTTGGTTCCCTGAATGATTTTCAGGTCGCGGATAACAAAACAGGCATCAAGGGTGATCGAACAAAACGCCTGGAGCTTGTCATGGGGATCTTCCATGAGCTTGATACGAACCTCGGTAATCTCCACCAGTGAACTCCTTCTCGATGTCGCTCAGAGAGTGCTCCGTACCGTATACAAATCGCCCAGATGTTGAGATCTCAGATGTGCTGCTAACCGGATGGCCTCCTCGGTGTTGCTGGTAAACGCCACGCAGGCAGAGCCACTGCCTGTCATTATGCCATGCGTATTTGGCAAAAGCGAGAGGTGTTTTAGAATCTTGCGGACATCCGCATCACACGCACTCGCCGGAGCTTGCAAACTGTTAAACAAAAACCTGGACCACTCCGAAAGCGGGCCTCCAAGATGTGTAAGCAGATCCTGACTGGAAAACGACGTCGTTTCGTGAGCGTCATGATAGGCACTGAAGACCTCTTTAGTCGACAACCCCCCCGGTGGCTTGATAATCACTGCATCGAATGGGAAAAAATCAGGGACCAGAGCAATTCGTTCCCCTCGTCCCGAACAGACCGCCAATGACGTCGGCGACAGAAAAAAATTGATGTCACTCCCCAAACTCGCGGCAATCTCATGCAGCGATTGATCTGGGAGATTTAATTTCCAGATTTTATTGAGCCCCACCAACGTCGCAGCCGCATCACTGGAGCCTCCTCCCAATCCTGCCTCGGCTGGAATGCGCTTGATCAACTGGGCATGAATCCCTAACTCCGGCCTGCGAACATATTCTCGCAGCGCCATCGCCGCCTTGACGACCAGATTACGCTCATCTTCTGGGATCACCGATCGAGCACACAACCCATCTGGATCATCCCAGCGACACCGAAGCGTGATCAACCCCGGCTGTGACGGCACTTCCAATCTCAACGTGTCGAACAAATCTACTTTGGCCATGACCGTATCAAGTTCGTGATACCCATCAGGACGCTTGCCCAGAATTTTCAAAAACAGGTTG
>JBGSVC010000291.1:0-7629 GCA_041753175.1 Planctomycetaceae bacterium | reverse complement strand
ATATTTTTATCGTCAAGAAGGGCGTGTTAATGACGCCGCCGAAAGATGCAGGGATTCTGGATGGAATCACGCGCAACGCCGTCTTGCGACTGGCGAGCAAGGCAGGCATTCCCCATCAGGAACAGTCGATGACCAAGCATGATGTCTATGTGGCTGATGAGTGCTTTTTAACGGGGTCTGCCGCGGAAGTGATTCCGGTGAATAAAGTGGATGGGCGGAAGATCGGCACAGGCAAACCAGGCCCGGTCACGTTGCAGTTATTAGAGTTGTTTCGGACCTATACCACACAGTGAGTCAGAAATGACGATGATTTCTTCCCTGGAATCTGCAGCCCTTTGATTGAATCTATAGGTGATAGAATCGTGGGGTGAGAGAATTTATGGGCTGTGAGGATGTGAGTTTGTGTTGGCCTGGAGTAAGTGGTTGGCTTGATTGAGGCAATGCTGGAGACGTTCGCGGATGTAGTTGAGGCATTGCTCTTCCTGTCCTTTTTCAAGCAGGGGAGCGAGTTCCTGGCGTGAGATGGCAGGGCCATAAACCACGCAGACAGGTCGAGGCTTGATGAACCAGGCTCCTTTGGGAAACGCATCGTATGCACCGGCGATGCCCACAGGATAGATGGGGAGTGAAGAGCGTCTCAAAAGCATCATGAAGCCGGGTTTGAGAATGCCAATCTCACCATCGCGTGAGCGGGTGCCTTCCGGGAACATGCCGACAAGGTAGCCTTGTTCCATGCGTTTGAGGCATTCTCTCATGCTGCCAGTGCTGGCAGAATCGCGGTTGATCGGCATGACATAGGTATGTCGAAGTATCCAGCCGATGAGGGGGATTTTGAATAAAGAATCCCGGGCCAGGAAGCTGACAGGACGTTGCAGTGGCAAGCCGATGAGAAGGGGGTCCAGGTAGGACTGATGGTTGATGATGATGAGCCCTCCGCCAGTGGTGGGGAGGTTGTTGAGTTGATAGGCGCGGTAGCGGAGCCAAAAGGCGAAGAGGTTTTGCAGGAGAAACTGCATGGTCCGCCAGAGCGTATTGCGTTGAGTCGGGCTGTAAGTGGAAGAGGATTGAGAGTCGGAAATCTGTCGCGCAGTATTCATCGTGGTATGAAGATCAGGAAATCAACAGGTTTAAGAGGTAATAAGAATGTACCCGGATTAGCAAGATTAAGTTTCTGAAACAATGATAGCAAGCCAGGAAGAGATCGTGGAGGGATCGTGTTTTGGTGTGAAGGGGTGGAGCAGATTCACCCACAGTAAAAACGAATCATGGAAGCGAGATGGCTCTCTGCAATATTTCGAGACGACGACACCTTTGGTCAAACGCCAGCAGATGATCAAATCGGACACTGTTCGTTCATGTTCGCATTCAATCAACGTTAGCATCATGATTGGTGAGTCGTCGAATTAACGAGCATCTATTGTGGTGATCGCAGGGCGAAGATTGGTGCTAGATGCGCACTGGGACGAAGTCGACGCAGGAAATATGAGACTGGGTTAAAGAAGAGTTTGATGCTATAGATTTGTTGATCAATTGCACTTAGGATTAAGGAACCAGGATTCAATGACAGGATCTTTGTCCAATGGAAAATCACAGGAGTGATTCGATGCGATTACACGTCCGGTTTTGTGTAGCGGCAATGATGCTTATCCTGACGAGTCGTACGACATTTCGCCAGAAGCCAACTCTATTGGCCCAAGAAGATGTGGCGCCCATGCAAAAGGAGGGATCGGTCTTACCGTTTCCATTAACGCAATCGTCGAGTATCGCGGGGGCAACGATTCAGGAATCGACGATGACCTGGCGTAAAGATCCTCAACGACTTAAAGATGATGCACCCAATGTGTTGATTGTGTTGATCGACGATACGGGATTTGGCCAACCAGACACTTTTGGAGGAGAATGCCATACTCCAACGCTAACTCGGCTATGGCAGGAAGGGGTTGCTTATAACACGTTTCACACGACCTCGATTTGCTCTCCCACGCGTGCCTCCCTGTTGACAGGACGGAATCATCATCGTGTTGGTAATGGCACGATCGCGGAGCGTGCCTCTGACTTTGAGGGCTATACTGGAGTCATTCCCAAGACTGCAGCAACTATTCCTGAGGTGCTTCACCATTATGGATACAAATCATCGGTATTCGGCAAATGGCACAACACGCCTGCCAACCAAACGACTCAGATGGGGCCATTTGATCGTTGGCCGACGGGACATGGATTTGATTATTTCTATGGATTTCTGGCTGGAGAAACGTCGCAATGGGAGCCACGGCTTTATGAAAATCTCACTCCAATCGAGCCAAGAGAAGAGAAGCTACATTTGACAGAAGATCTGGCAAACCAAGCCATAAGTTGGCTCAAAAAACATCAATCGTTTTCACCGGACAAGCCATTTTTTATGTATTGGGCTCCAGGCGCGGTGCATGGTCCTCATCATGTCGCGAAGGAATGGTCGGATAAATATAAAGGTAAGTTTGATGATGGGTGGGATTGTTATCGAGAACGTGTCTTTGCCCGCCAGAAAGAACTGGGCTGGATTCCAGCCAAGACAAAATTAACACCACGAGACCCGACGTTGGCAGCATGGGACAGTATCCCTGAGTCTGAGCAGGTGTTCCAGAGACGACTGATGGAAATCTTTGCAGGTTTCGTGGAGCATACCGATGCCCAGCTGGGGAAACTTGTAGATGGACTGGAAGAGATGGGTTTGCGAGAGAACACGCTATTATTTGTGATCTGGGGTGACAATGGCGCCAGCGCAGAAGGTCAGAAGGGAAGTGTGAGTGAATTGCTGGCTCAAAACAATATTCCCAATACGATAGAACAGCAACTTCAAGCGCTTGAGCAAGTCGGAGGGCTTTCGGAATTAGGTGGGCCGAAAGTGGACAATATGTATCATGCAGGCTGGGCGTGGGCGGGTTGCACACCATTTTTAAGTACGAAGCTTGTCGCTGCTCATTTTGGTGGAACTCGAAATCCGATGGTAGTCTCGTGGCCCCGAGGAATCCAACCTGATCAGACACCGCGATCGCAGTTTCATCATGTCAACGACATCGCTCCGACGGTATATGAATTGATAGGAATTGTGCATACTGAGAAAGTAAATGGATATTCACAAGATCCAATTGATGGGGTCAGCATGGCTTATACCCTAAACGATTCAAAGGCAGAAGGTCGTAAGGGGAGTCAATATTTCGAAAATAATGCCAGTCGAGGCATTTATCATAACGGTTGGTTTGCCGGCACATTCGGCCCGTTCATTCCCTGGGATACATCATCGACGACGGCACGTTTGAAGAATTGGGATGCCAACAACGATGTATGGCAATTATATGATTTGTCAGAAGACTTCTCGCAAGCCGATGACCTGTCTCATCAAGAGCCTGAACGTTTGGAAAATATGAAAAAAATGTTTCTTGAAGTCGCCAAAGAAAATCATGCATTACCCATCGGTGGAGGGTTGTGGACCAGATTCCATCCAGAGGATGTGATCTCCAGTCCTTATACAAGCTGGCAATTCGATGGTCATACGACGCGTATGCCAGAATTTACTGCCCCTGGCGTCGGCAAGCGTAGTAATCATGTGACAGTGGAAGTGGAGGTCAGAGAGAATTCATCCGGAGTGCTCTATGCATTGGGAGGGGCTTCTGGAGGAATCACAATTTATCTCGATCAGGGCTATCTTGTCTATGAGTATAATATGCTGGTCATTGAACGCACGATCGCCAAATCAGCAGAGAAATTGCCACCAGGCCCTCACATAGTTGAGATAGAGGAGTCGATTTCCAAGCCTGGAGCGGCTTGTGATGTCGTGCTGAGTGTCGATGGTCGCGAGGTAGCGAAGACGAGTGTATTGCGAACGGTGCCCGCGGCGTTTACTGCCAGCGAAACATTTGATGTCGGAATTGATCTTGGTTCGCCCGTTTCACTCGCCTATTTTGATCGGGCACCATTTGCCTTTGATGGGTTGATCAAAAAGGTTGTGGTGGAAATGAAATAAAGATCGCTGCACGACTGTGAGGCGTTTTTCACGCGATGTTAAGCGACTTCGATACCTAATTAATCGTTTTTGGTGGTCCATTGGAAGGCGAGGGTTTGCATGATTTAAAAGCCGCGGGCCTGGCGGACGTGGTTCATGGTTCGCAGGTCGAAGGAGATGCCTGCGTTTTGATCGAGGATCTGGCAGAGGGCTCTGCAAGCGACGCCTAAACCATCAGGACCGCTGAAGCCGCCGAATTGTCCTCCTCCTTTGAGGTGGGGTTCGAGTTCGAGAAAGAAGCCTGGCAGGCCCAGTTTTTGAAGTTTGGCTGTCATGGAGGGGAGATGGTCTTTGAGGTCACAGAGGATTTCGACGTACCCTGAATCTCCCTGTCCTGCGGGGACAAAGTTTTTGAGTCGTTCTTCGTCGACGACCCCTTCCCAGGTTAGGTTGGGATCGATCTGGTAATCTTTGATGTGCATCCAACCCATGTTTGATTTCATGGCATGGTATTCCTGAATGCAGCGATCGGGGCTGAAATTTTGGCTTGAGAGATTGCCCCCGTCGTAGATGAGCATCATGTGATCGTGGTTGACCAGTGCCGAGAGTTCCATCAAGAGTTCTCCGGTTTGACCGACGAGGTTGGCTTCGACTTCCAGGCCGTAAATCAATCCTTCTTTGGCACAGGCGTCGACAATCGGTCCCAGGCGATCTGCGGCCATCTGGAGGTAGGCGTGGGGATCTTCGCCAGCCGGATGGTAAAAGGAAAAGCCACGGACAAGTTTGGTTTCCAGGGCGAGGGCAGCGTTGATGGTGTTTTGAACTTCGCCGTGGAGGTAGTCCGTGGGATTGACGAATTTGTTATGTGAACCATCAGGTTGATCGACGAGTTTCACCTTTCCAAGTCGGGCACCGATACTGGTGACGGAGAGGCCGTAGTCTTGCTGGTAAGCTTTGAGTTGTTTCCATTGGGCGGTTGTCAAGTCGACAACATGTTGAATCTTGCCGCTGTTTTCCAAGTCAATAAAGCGGGGGGTGTACCAGGAAAGTCCGATGGCAGCGAGCGTGGAAAATTGTTCGAGGACCGACTTTCGGGTAGCCCCTTCGTCACCAAATGCACTGAGAAAAACGTGAGCCGAGCCTGACATAAATTCTTTTTACCCTGTTGATGTTGAAGCCATGTAGTTTTTGACGCATGGGCGTGATGTGCATAGAGTATCAAACTGGTCAGACCAGATAAAGGGCTGCTGGCGTTATCGGCATCGTTGTGAGGAAACTTAAGTAAAAAATTCGGATTTGTTTGTAAATGTTCCATTTAATGAGTCGCCGATCTCTTTCCGGATTGCCCAAATACACGCGATCAGATACCAAACCAGCTCATCTTTCTGCTTGCCTGCATTTCGTCTGTCTTGTTTTGGTTCGGTTTGAATTTCGAGGTGATCCCATGTCAACAGTGATTCGATTACTTGCTTTCTTGAGCGTGTTGTTTGTCTGTGCCTGGAGTCATGCTGGCGAATTTCCTTATGCTGCGAGCGTATCCAGTGAGAAGCTGATGGCCCGCAGTGGTCCTGGAAGCATGTTTTATGAAACCAATGTGCTTTCACAGGGAAGTGCTGTGACGGTGCATCGTCATGATCCGGGTGGCTGGTATATGATTGCTCCGCCGTCTGATAGTTTCAGTTGGATACGATCAGATTATGTGACAAAAATCACTCCCGACCAGGGGACCATCACTGATAATAATGTCGTGGTGCGGGTTGGAAGTACGGTGGGCGAATATCTGGATGTGGAACAACGTCGACTCAACAAAGGGGATCGGGTGGCGATCATTGGCGAGAAGCAGTTTGAAGTCAGCGGACGTGCGGTTCACTTTTATAAGGTCACACCCCCGCCGGGTGAATTTCGCTGGGTCAAAGGGGATGGTTTGACGGCTGCTGCTTCGGCGACTCCCGAAAGAGACGCTGACCCATTTGCAGATGTGGCCAGTCGGTCTTCTGGGGTGCAGTTGGGGAATCCTTTGGAGGATGCTCAATCGTCTCCTTTTGATGAGCCTTCTTCGGCTCAACTGTCATCACAGTCGACAACACAATCGACAACTCAGTCTGCTACGGCTGCGTTGACAAATGCAGACGTCAAAAGTGATTATCAAATTCTCAGCATGCTTGATGAGCAGTTTCGCATGATGATTGGCGACGACATTGAAAATTGGAAACTGGACGATCTCCTCCACGACTACAGCAAGCTTCAACAGGAAACCAGCAGTGAGGCGCTGCAACATCAGGTGGATCTCAGATTGGCGGCTGTTGAGCGATATAGCCACAAAAAGCAGGCCCATGATCAGTTTGTGCAATTGACCACAGAGACCGAACGTCGTGATGCTCAACTCCTCAGTCAACACAATGCAACGGCAACAACTCAGCAAACTGCAGGTCAGTTTTCAAATCATGCAATGGACGGGATTCCCGTGGGGAGTTTTGAACCAGAAATCTCGGCTGCTGGTAATGTGTTGCCACCACTTCCGAATGAACAAACGGCACTTTCTGCATCTGGTATTCCCCAAGGAATGAATCCGCAGATACCTCCTCAATTCCGACAAGGTTTGGAACTGTCCAGTGGAACGACGATGCCTGTTACGGGCGGAAACGATGCCCATGTGCCAGAATTTTCAGGAGCCGGGATTGTGCAAATGAATCCACGTCCTACGCCGAATCTTCCTGGTTATGTTCTGGTCAATCCACAAGGTCAGTTTCTGACATTTCTGCATCCTGCACCGGGAGTGAATCTGGCTTCTTTTGTGGGTCGACCAGCCGGAGCTGTGGGGAAGCGTTTTCAGGACCCGCGTATCAATGCTGATGTGATTGTCGTTGAGAAGCTGGAAGCGATTGAGCTCAGTCCTGCTGGACAGAGATAAGGTCTGTTGACGGGGGATGTTGACAAGGAGTAAAGCCCTGTGTCAAGAATTCCGAACAGGGATGAGTTTGTGCAATATTGCTTACAAGTGCTTAAATGGAAATCATTTACGACTTATGGTATGTCCACAATTACGCAATGAGTTTATGATTGCGCATATTTTGCAGATTATCTATCTTGACATTTATGTTCTGGCGTGTTTAATATCTGAAACATTGCGTTTACGCAAATCTTCCGGCTGGCGGTCTCTCACCTTTTTGTTCCATCCATGCCAGGGAGATTGAAGATGAAATCACTATTTTGTGCGTTGCTGTCTGATGAGGCAGGTTACATTCTGTGTGCTGAAGCTGTTGTGTTGGGGACTGTCGGCGTCGTGGGGGCCACGGTCGGACTGAGTTCTGTCAGCTATTCGATCAACGAAGAATTGAAAGACGTGGCGTTTTCGATTCGAAGTCTTGATCAAAGTTATTCCTATGGTGGGCTGTCTGGTTGCAATTCACGCACGGCTGGGTCTTGTTTCCAGCAGCGTTCTGTGGAAGAGTCGCATGCTGAGTTGCAGCAATTGATCGATGAGCAGGAAGCCTACTACGAACGCGAATTGCAAAAAGAGCAAGACGCGCAGCCGGGTGAAGCCAAACCCAAAAAAGGGAATAATTCCAAAGGCGAGGGCTCGAAAAATAAAAAAGAAGACAGCCGTTGGAACGATGAACTTTAATTCCTGAACGTTGATGACAGAACTC
>JBGSVC010000290.1:0-8419 GCA_041753175.1 Planctomycetaceae bacterium | reverse complement strand
GCCGACAGTTCTGGCTTGATCGTCAACACCGCGATCGCCTTTCACCCGGAGTTCTATTCCCATGACATTGGGTGAGTTTCAACATTTCGTCCAGCAACACCAGGCATGGTTTCAGGGACAAACTCACGAAACCTATCTGGCAATGGATCGAGCCGAGAAGATCCTCAAAGCCAGACTCCCCGTTGCTGTGCGCTGGCTTTGGGGGACTTATGGTTATTGGCGGGGTACAGGAACGGCGACGCTCCCTTCGATCGTCCAGATGACATTGGCCAGACGTCCCACACTTCCCCTTCCGTACGTTGTTCTTTCGTTGCCTCCGGCGGGGCTCTTCGATGAATTTCAACGTTATCGCGATCCACAACTTAGCTCTCCGAATCCGGAACACTGCCCGCCTCCCTGTCTGGGGATGGTTATTCTCAAGACTGATGAAGTCTACGGCGTCGATGCCGATTGTGCACTTTATTGGGTACGCGGTCCCGCTCAGCAGACTCCCCCCACCTGCACCAAACGTGTGATCAGGTTCCACAATTTTTCCAGTTACGTGGTCGCCCTGCACGCGTTTTTAGAGTCAAAAACGACGACCTCACGTCTGGCCAATCCCCAAGGCTGGACGTTGACGCCCGGAAAAAGTTTTACGCTCGACGAGATTCAAAATAATCTCAACATGCTCATCGGGCTACTGACTCAGGTAATTCTCAGCTATGAACAGCGGCTGAGCACACACTTGGCTGAAAGTAAGTCGAAGGCGATGCAGGAAGCGACCGACGTCAACCGGCCCACCATCGCCATGGCCACCGATGTCGATGGTGAAGCTGGCAGTGTCCGCGAGGAACTTCATGCGGCCCAACAATTTCGCCACTACGAGTTGATGCGCAGTATCACGCATGCCATCCCCGCCTCACGGCTTTCTGATTCACAGCTTTCTGATTCACTACATAATAATTCAGGGCGTGCTGATTCACAGGCCGTCTCGCCCCCATTGTGGCCCGTCGTGGCGCGCAGTTCGTCGACCTGGAGTGTTCCTCAACACACAAACTCGCTTCACGCCGGGCAACTGGTGTTGTATCCAGTGGATCCTGAGTCTCCCTCCCATGCATCCCTTCTCCCGCCCCCCTCCTCCTGGGTCACATTGCTGGTCGACGAAAGCACTACTAGGAATTGTCGTTCTCAGCATTATTTAGTCTGCTGGCTCCCTCCTTTGTCGGGTGCATCGAAACCACAACCGCCTCACGATGATCATCCGCTGTCCCAGCGACTGGCTTCGATCTTGGCCTCTCAGGGAGTCCAATGCTCGCCCCGCGACATCGTCATTCTCCCTTCGTTCCCCTCTCGATCGCTTCTGGGTGTCGCCTGAGACATTGAGGCTAATCCAAGGTGAACCGGATCATCTTGCATACCAATGACCTGGGAGAAATGTCGAATGATCTCACTGTTTTGATGGGATCGACTTTTCTATGGTTCTGTCTTTCTTCCGGCGCTGCGCCACGATACAACAGAAGAGTCAGAATTTGATGCTCTCCTCCTTGAACTCGTAGGTTCAAATCAACGCGTTGAGCCCTGTACTTCAGTCCCGCCGCGCTCTTGGCTTTTCTTTTCTATCGGTCAGGTTGATGATGCTTTCACCCCTTAAAACACCTTTGGTCCCGATCACTCTCAACGACGACGCTCCCGTTTATTGCAAACTGGAATACCTGCAACCTTCCGGCTCCACCAAAGACCGGCTCTCCTTTTTCATATTGAGCAAGGCGCTGCGCAATGGCTCTGTGAAAAAAGGTGATTACGTGATTGAGGCCTCCAGCGGCTCGACCAGTATTTCGCTGGCCATGGTCTCCGCCAACCTGGGACTCAACTTTATCGCGGTCATGCCGGAGGGTGTCAGCCCGGAGCGGATCAAAATCATCACCGCCTATGGTGCTAAAGTCGTCCTCACACCTCGTCAGCAAGGGATCGCCGGTTCTTTGGAAAAATGCAAAGAGCTGGCCTCAGACTACCGGGGTTTTCTGCCTCGCCAATTCGAGAATGAAGACAACGCCCGCGCCCATCAGACTCAAACCGCACAAGAAATCGCTCACGAACTGCAAACCCAATGCATCGATGCGGTCGTCAGCGGCGTTGGCACCGGTGGAACGCTTGTCGGGATCTATCGAGGGCTGTGTGACTTTGGTTGCGACGTAAAAGCTGTGCTAGCAAAGCCCGTCAGTAGAGAACTGATCTCTGATGTGGAATGCTGCAGTTTCTCCAATCGCATTCCGGGAGTTGTCGATGGCTTGTCGACGATCTTTAGAAAAGCAGACCTTCCGGACTTAATAGAAATCAACGTCGACGATCACATCGCGATCGAAACCACCCGTCAGCTGATCCGCAAAGGCTTCCCTGTTGGACCAAGTTCAGGATTGAACTTCGCAGCCGCTCAAATGGTTCGACAACTGTATCCCCATCTTCAAACGATCGTCACCATCTTCCCCGACCGCATGGAGCGATATTTCTCGACACC
The DNA here is from genome assembly GCA_041753175.1 of Planctomycetaceae bacterium. GTDB lineage: Bacteria > Planctomycetota > Planctomycetia > Planctomycetales > Planctomycetaceae > SXPC01. Next base: position 5,925 of record JBGSVC010000290.1, on the reverse strand, counting down.
GCTCTTCCAGGAATTCACTCCACAGGTAGACGGAATAACCGCTAATATCGTGAAAAATGATTACATCGTTTCTCCTGCTAAGGTCTAAATATGCCCTTTACCGACTTCAAAAGCAGGCGAAATACTTCATTTATCGCAGAAAACGGACGATTTCATCTTTATTCTGAACGGTTCGCAGGTTAACGAATTGACATCATCGTCGCCGAATATAAAATAAAAGGATGTCCCAACAACTATTACAACTAACTCCGATGGATGCTTTGCAGAATGCAGCCGAATGTTTGCGCATATTGGCGCATCCTCACCGTCTGCGAATACTGCAAATGCTGTCTCAGGGTCAATTCACGGTTGGTCAACTGGCATCTGCCTGCGATCTTTCCAGTCCCATGACCTCAGAACATCTTCGGCTAATGCAGCGATGTGGTTTTTTGACGTTCGATAAACAAGGCCGCAACGTCTATTATTCCATTACTGAAGCCCACCTGAAAAATATTCTGGACTGCATCGAATCGCGGTTTGGAGTCGAATCAACGGCTGTTTAAACAAGAGCCGTGTTTTTTTTGCACTAAAATGTCGTAAATTATCGACATCCCGATATCTATGAAAGAATGTCCCATGTCCATCTCGTCCATTACTCCGCAACAACTTCAAGCCATACGTTCACAGGGCCAAGACATCCTGGTCATCGATGTTCGTACTCCTGCAGAATTTCAAGAGGTGCACGTTGATTGTGCGCAGAACATTCCTCTCGACAAACTTGATGTCTCGACTCTCTGCCAACAACACGCCGACTCGGCGCAACCGATCTATCTGATCTGTCGTTCCGGCTCCCGTGGCAAGCAAGCCTGCGAGAAGTTTCTGGCACATGGTTTTAACAAGATCAAAAACGTCGAAGGGGGCACTCTGGCCTGGGATCAAGCTGGCCTGCCCGTCGTTCGGGGCAAGAAAATGATGTCGTTGGAACGACAAGTCAGAATCGCCGCCGGAACTCTGGTCGTCATCGGAGCGGCACTGGGATTTTTTGTCCATACGTACTAGATCGGCTTGTCGGCTTTCATCGGGGCAGGCCTGGTCTTCGCCGGAATCACCGATACCTGCGGCATGGGGATGATGATCGCCAAAATGCCATGGAATCAAGTCGCATCTTCTGCTCCGCAGCAAGCCTGTGCCACAAAATAAACACACTAACGCCCTTTACTGATAGTTGACGCGTCAGCAACACGCTCTGTGATCTCTGAGAATCCAGATCACCGCTGGCTCACGGTTCACAACCCCCCAGTGCACGAGTCTGTAACTTTCCTCTATTTCAATCTGAATAACAACTTAGGAGTTCTCTGACATTTTTGGCCCGATGTTTGCGTAGTTACCTTTGCGAATGCCTCAAAACAATTTACGAAACGCAAAGGAGACTCACATGTCATCACTCATCCATAAACTCTCGACGCTCGCGCTTGTTGCCTTCCTGGCTGCCGGAACGTTTTCCCTTTCAGGTTGCGAACGAGACGTTCTTGACGTCAACACTCCCAATGGCGGCATGGAAATCGAACGCAATGACATGACTGGCGAAACCAGTGTCGACGTTAGCGAATCTAAAGCAGAAGACGCGATCGACTAAATTGAATTCTCAATATTCGCAAGCGTCCCGAAGGAAGTGGAATCGGCCCTGTTCACTTCTTTTCGGGACGTTTTGCTGTTTTGATCAACACGAAACTCAATGAGTCGAGAACAGTTGCAACAAGCGCTCTCGAAAGCCTTGGACCGAAAACCTTTGGTTCGAAACTAACTCCGCTGCCTCTGACAATCTATTCGCCAATACGGAATTTGCTAACTTGCTGAGTGCCACATGAAACTCATCAAGTTGGTCACATAAAAATCCATTGGAGGCATCGACCTGCTCACAAAATCCTCCCCGTCGGTCAACAATGGGAAGACACCCACAACGCATTGCTTCGCTGACGGTTCGTCCAAAACTTTCCGTCACTCCCGGCTGATAATGAAGCAGTGCTGTCCATTGCCATAATTGCGATCGCTGCTCCCAACCGGCTTCATGAAATTGGCAGCGTCCCTTCAAAGCATCCTCCAGACACAGCTTGATCCTGGCAGGCGCGCCGACAAACTCCCAAGAAATTTCAGGATGTCGCGAAGACAGATCCCTATAGAAATTAACGAGCTCCCCTGGCCATTTTTTTATAGTTGGCGTGCATAATCTCCCCACGACAATTTCCTCTCCGGTGCGTTCCCCGAACCGCTTCTCAGGAAGCGGAACCCCCTGATATAAAATGCAGCCGCCCGGATCAGCGTACTCGTTTCGAAGAAATTCAGAACAGTAGACACGTCGAGCCGCCTCCGCAGGCTCGATACGTGAATGGAGATAATTGATCGACAGGCTTCGACACTCCCGCAGATCGCCGACAATTTTCTGTCGGCTGGTGTTGTGTAGAAAGACGATATCGGGTTTCAGTGCAGTGATCTTGGTCACATTCACATCAGCGATTTTCTCCAGCTGGCAACCGGCAAAGGCATCACGCGTCGCTGCATCTATTGATGACAAAAACCAGACATGATGCTCACACTCAGGCAACGCCCTGCAGACTGTCCAGGCACACGCTGCTGTCCCACCCACAATCTGCCCGACATTACAAATCTGCAACAGCCGCAGTCTCATTGTTCAGACTCCACTTTCTCAGAAACTCATTCCGATCCTGACACCACGTCTGGCGTCGATCAGCCATCATTTTCGTTGTCTGATGGCCATGATGCCTGATCGGCAAATCATTAACACAGACGCGCACGTCTTCTCCGCGATCTTTGATCAGGCGTAGTTGAAAATCGGTATCAGACCAGTAACACGTCATCGTTTCATCGATGCGTCCCAACTGATGAAAGGTCTCCGCCCTGACCGCCCAGCACCACCCTTGCAAGAATCGAGACGTCACCCATGGCCCCGCCTGCAAACCTCTGACGCCAGTTTCGTTTCTCCATGCCACCCCCGTGAGTTCTGCACGCCCTTGGAGAATCGGCTGGACGAGTCGATGCAACCATGGACCCTGACTCAACACGTCATTGTTGAGAAACACCAACACACCTCCACTCGCTGCGACCGCTCCCAGATTCCACGCCGATGAAACCCCTCGATGATTCTGAAACAACACCCGCACGCGATCAGAGCGCAATGCTCGAATCGCGTCGACATCCTCCGGACCACTCCCATCATCGACGACAAGAACTTCGTAGCCCTCTGGATGGGTCTGCAAGAATGTCTGCACACACGCACGCGTTAACGCGCTGTGTCCCCATTGAGGCACAATCACGCTTATCATTAGTTGAGACCTTTGCCCACGAGGCTCACTTAACCCACTTCGTCGATCACAACACGACGACTCTTCATCTGCTCAACAACACTCGGCACGTCCCTGTGCATTGGATCTTTCAATCCAATCTCCTGGGCATCATCAAACGCATCCAGTTGCGGGCAGGGGACCGCCGGCTTTCCCGCCTCACCTTTTTTCGCCCATTTCGGTGGGAGCAGATCCTTCATCAATCCAAAGCGCCGCAACGAACGACAATGACTTTGCGTATACAATCCGCGCGTCGGCTCAGTCCGCGGATCACCATGCAGTTGCAGGATCTCCTCACACACTTCCTGTGCATCTCGATACTCAAAGTGATCATTCAGCCGCGAGTGGGGAGTCACACTACAAATCTCCACACCTGCCACCGACAAAGCACGTCGTGCCAATCTCAAAAACTGCACCACTCGAAAATAATGCAGATCCGTTTGTATCGCCGACGCCAGAGGCTTTTGCTCATCAAAGTGATATTGCTCAGGCAGCGCCGCCTGTTCCAGTTCTTCACGCCGAATGCCTTTCTTCTGGCACGCCTCCACAAACCCTGCCAGCGTTCCAGAGGCGTTGTACTCAACACCCCGCTCCTGGGCCAGTCGCAACATCTCCTCACTGGGATGCACCTGCATCGGCATCCCCGTCAGATAGAGACGACGAAATACTAACTGATAAACCAGATCGATCGCCTGCACCAGACTGTCGTTCCAATCGACGATCCCTTCATGTCGCGACGACACAAAATCATCAAACCCCCGCTGATCATGTCCGTTGAAAAAATACAGATTCGGACACTCACACACCTTTTCCGTCGATTCCGGCACCAGGTCAAACGCACGACGTCGCGGCAGAAACTTCATGATCGAAGGATCGAGAAACAGACTGCGATGAAATCGATTGGCCGGGTCATAGGCTGTCCAAAACGTCGGTTTGATCAACTGTGTCCCCGCCAGATTGATGGCCATCTTCGCCGTCGGACTCTGGTTGATCTCTGCACACGGCAGGTCTCTCAGACTCGGCCCGCCCCCAATCATCCAGCATCGCGCAGCAAAGGGACCAGCAAACCGATTCCGCAAATCCAACTCACGCTCTCGACGATCGGTCGATATCTGAAAAAACATCAGTCTCTTTCCTAAAGCTCAACAACCTTCAAACTCACTCTTTCAAACACTCACTCGACTTCTTGCATTTCATAACGGCTTCACTCAAACCTCGACCGATTCTTCACTCGTCTGGCTGCTGATCTGCGAATCTTCCGAACTGGCAGGTGAAGAGTCGTCGCTGCTGTTCGCGCCACTGCTTGTCATCGCGCCACTCTCCTCGGATGATCCATCCAGAGAATCCCCGGAAGACACCTGACTCCCGTTATCGCTGACGTCGCTTCCTCCACTGCTCTCCCCGCTCTCCTCCGAGAGATCGCTGTCTGATTGACTTGTCATCTCTTCGCTGCTCTGGTCTAAAGAGTCGGTTGTCGCTGTTGAAGTCCACAGGCCTGAACTCAATTCATCGCTACTCATGTCGCCACTTGCGTCGCTCGTCCAGTCATCAGAACTTTGATTCGTCAAACTCGTACCGCCACTGCTTGTAATCCACGAACTCATGTCACTCCCCCACTGTGAAGATCCATCCGACAGGTCCGAAGTGAAATCACTTGTCAGACCACTCTCGTCCGACGACCAGTCCCCACTCTCACCCAGCGAACTCTCCACGGACGACTCTTCCAGTCCACTGGAACTGGTCACCCCACTCATGCCTCCGCCGCCACTCCCGCCACCCCCTCCTGAATCCGTCGGCAGGGATATGACATCTCCGCCATATCCCGAGAGGCTTTCATGTGGAATCTCCCAGCGCTCATCATGGACAGGTTCTGGCCAATGCAAGCGCGGATCTTCTGGCCCGACTTCCAGCTCAAAGCGGGGGACATGGTCAAACTTCACCCGCACAGTCTCCACAACACTCGTCGCTAACTCCTCGCCATCAGCAGAGACGATTCGCACGGTATTCTTCCAGGGAAACATCGGGGTAGGCATCCCCACCGTTTCCATTACATAGCGTCGCCTCGGCTGGCTGTATTTCTCGAACAATCCCCGTGCAAACGCCCGCGCATCACCTGCTGTTCGAATCCACGGTACCCACGCCCGCAGTCGCTTTTCGCCATACTCATTTTGACTGGCTGGCTGTGTGTAATTTCCACGCCAACGATACACCCGCTGCGCCACCTGCGCGCTCACTTGACGCACATCGTAGATATAATCACCCGTTAATAACAACCGATTGACCAGGAACTCCTGATCGCTCATTTCGATCAGTTTTGTCAGGCTCACTCCCTCCTGCAACGTCAAACCGACAGTCGAGGGAACACGCTGAAAAAAGAACTTCCCCTCAGCATCGACTCCCCAACAAGCATCCCGGGACCGTAGCGCCAGATCCTTCATAATCGCCCGGACCGATTCTTCACCCCGGAACTTTGCAGACCGCATCCGATCTGCCATCTCGTCTGCTGAAAACCAGTCGACAGGAATCTCGATGAGCGTCTGTGACGACACATATCGTTCCAGAATCGATTCCAAAACATCCTTGATCG
>JBGSVC010000289.1:0-4605 GCA_041753175.1 Planctomycetaceae bacterium | reverse complement strand
GAAGTCACAGCCATCGATGCCGGTGGTGTCGATGGATGATAACAGGTTGTCGGCACGGTAGTCAAAATCTGTCGTGACGGAGTTGCCTAAGGCGGAGGAGATGAGGCGACCGGCGTTGTCGTAGGTTTTTGAGCCCCGCTCGTAGCACCAACCACTAGGCCGCGACAACACCCAAACAACACTCAACCCGCAACACTGGTGCGTCCGCAAAGCCTTGACGCACGCTACGCGACTTGCCCGATTGCCAATGGGATGTCCCCGTAAAGGATCGTTATGTGGCGGCAGATTAATAGGACCGGCATTGGAAAATGGTTCATGCTATCGAGGAGATGTCAGGACCGTTTTAGTTTTCCTCGTCAGACTCAGAATGAGGGGTGTTAATTTGAATACTTCCAGAGCCATTAGTGGGCAACACTGGTTGGGTTCCATGAGGGAGTTCTGATTCCCGATTTTCCAATCGAGCCTGTGCGTGTGACACATATTTTGAATAACTGGGTTCGTCGGCATATAAGATCACAATTTGCGACCATTTGGTTCGCGCTGACACGAGATCTCCTGATTGGAATTCCTGCTCGGCAGTTTGCAAATAATTGATGACAAACGTATGTTGCTCGGTCTCAGGTTGACTTTCGGCAGACAATTTTGTCAGCCGGAGTTGTGCCATCGCCACAATGTTATGAGCTTGTGGATCATTGCTAAACACCGACGCGATTGCACGGTACTTATCGATCGCGGCGCCGCGATCGCCAACCTGCTCCAATTGATAGGCTTTCATCGCCATTCTCTCGGAATCATTTTCTGGAAGACGGTTCAGTCGCAGCTTGCTTTCAATGCGGCGAGTTGCGATCTGTGCATCAAGTTCTAATAACATCGAGCCTGCAATCTCGGCGGATTCCGATTCTGGATATTTCTTGATGAGCGGGAGTAAATATAGCTCTTTGGCTTTTAGTCGTGACGAGATGTCATCGCTGGAAAACAAGGCTTCTCCACGAGCGAGCAGTTGTGATTGACTCAAAGGCCAGTAATACCAGAGAGCCATCGCTAAGAGAGCGAGAAGACCTCCGCAGAGAAACCAGGATTGTTCCCAGAATGGTGATTGCTCATGTCGCAGCTTACGAGTTTGGGTTGCCTGTTGTTGCTTTCGATGCTCATCGGTGACCACCTGGATCATTGATAATTGAGTGTTGACGTCGCGAAAGATTGATATCTCCGACAGTTTCCTGAAACGCCCCTGACCTTGGGATCGCGCGTCCGCAGATAGATCGATGATGCCCTTCTGCAAGGCTTTTCTGATTTGAGCGACCGACATTTTTTCGATGACGGGTTTGCCACTTTTGTCTTGAAAGCAGATTTCCCACTCTGAGCTTGGGGCCGAAAGACTTGATTGGGACGAAGTTTCGGTTGGTCTTTGTGCTAGAACGGTCGGTTCTTGATTTGGCTGAGTATTCAATCCCTCAGATACCACAGCGGGCTGGGTATTGGGATGAATCTTTGCTGCCATCTGAAAATCCAATCCCGGCTTGATTAGGTGAGTTGCTTTTAAATCTGCCATAACGTCAGACCAATCGGAATAACGCGACTCAATTTTGCCTGCCATCAATCGGTCGATGATCCACTCCAGTCGTTCCGGGATTGCAGGATTCATTCGACGCAAGGCTTTATAGCGGCCATGAACTTTTGATTGAATCACTTCCACGAGATCGGTTGAATAGAAAGGTAACTCTCCGCAGACAAGTCGATACAGTGTGCAACCGAGTGCATGCATATCTGCGCGATGATCGACATGCTTTGCATTCCTTGCCTGTTCTGGAGCCATGTAATAGGGAGTTCCCATACCCACACCGGTCGAGGTCGCGCTGTAGTTTTCATCCAGGGCTTTGGCCAACCCCAAATCAGAGACTTTGATGACCCCCTCTTGAGTCACCATTAAATTGTCGGGCTTGATATCGCGGTGGATAATCCCCCTTGCGTGGGCATGGTGCAGCGCATCAGCAACTGAATACGCAATCGTTGCGACATCGTGAGGTGATAGTTTTTGATGTTTTTTAATGACCTGAAATAAACTTTCTCCATCGACATATTCCATAACGACATAATGCAGTTGTGCAGCTTCGTCGTAACTGATGGAGTAACATCGGACAATATTGAGATGGTCTACCCGAGCCATGGCGCGGGCTTCTTTATAAAAGCGATCGATAAAATCAGGATTCGCGCTATTGTCAGGTTTCAGTGTTTTGATCGCGACTGGTCGATTTAAAGAGTCTTGCATCGCCAGATAGACATTTCCCATGCCCCCTGCTCCGAGCAATCGTATGATGCGATATTCGCCAAGCTGTTGGCAGTGATTCTCTTGATTCGAAGAGGCTGAAGTGGCTGCAAATTGTTGCGTCGGCTCGTGCTCCGATGATTGTTCTGCGAGCATCTGTTGGGGAACATAGGTCTTTTTGTCGATCGACGGGTCTTGAGACATTCGGACGAGCTCCCTCCCACTGCTGTAAAAAAAGACTTGTATCTTCGGACCGTGTTCGTCCTGACCAAGAATTCGCATACGATAGCAATTTGAAGATCAACACAGAAATAATTGTCTAAAATTTCATGGTCACGATGGGGCTGAAGGATTCACTGGGGCTAAAGGATTCAGGGCTTTCTGCGATTTCTCATTACGGGCATTTGATTTGAATATGAGCCGGTGCGAATTGGTCTTCATCCTCAGACTTGCCAGGGTGACAAAATCCTCCTGCTTCGGTGGCGTGTTTTGTTATGTCTCGTTATGATGCCGCTGGTGGCTGCGGCCGAGGTTTGTATCACGCCAGAACAACGGACTTGACATGAAAATACATGAATATCAGGGTAAGATACTCTTTCACAAAGCTGGAGTTCCGGCTCCTCAGGGGATCGTTGCCAAGACTCCAGACGAAGCGGCTGCTGCGTTTGAGCAACTTGGTGGTAAAGTTGCGGTCGTGAAATCACAAATTCATGCAGGGGGACGTGGAAAGGGGCGGTTCAAGGAATACCCTGACCAGCCTGGCGTCAAGGTCGTAAAATCGGCTGCCGAAGCCAAAGAGCATGCACAAAGAATGCTCGGTTCGACGTTAGTGACGATTCAAACAGGGCCTGAAGGCAAACAAGTCAACACTTTGTATGTCGAAGCTGGAGTTGATATTGCTCGTGAGCTTTATCTGGGTGTTGTTGTTGAGCGCGAGTATGGCAAGCCGGTGCTGATTGTTTCTTCAGAAGGTGGGATGGAGATTGAAGAGGTCGCAGAGCATTCGCCTGAGAAAATTATCACGGAGGCATTTGACCCGGCGTACGGTTTGTTTCCTTATCAGGCACGCAAGCTGGCATTTGCCCTTGGACTGGAAGGAGCTTCGATCAGGTCGGCTGAAAAATTCTTCATGAAAATCTGCAAGTTCTTCGTCGACTACGACTGCAGCATGACAGAAATCAACCCGTTGATTGTCACTAAAGAGGGAGAGTTGATGGCTCTTGATGCCAAAATCACCTTTGACGACAACGCAATGTTCCGCCATAAAGATCTGGAAGAGTTTCGTGACCTCAGCGAAGAAGAGCCGACGGAAGTTCGTGCTCAAAAGACTGGCTTGAGTTATGTCAAACTCGAAGGCAATATTGGTTGTCTGGTCAATGGCGCCGGACTGGCGATGAGCACGATGGACATCATCAAGCTCCATAAAGGTCAACCTGCCAACTTCCTGGATGTGGGCGGCGGAGCCAATAAAGATCAGGTCACGGAAGCGTTTCGGATTATTCTTGAAGACAAGAATGTGAAGGCAGTCCTGGTCAATATCTTTGGCGGCATCATGCAATGCACGACCATCGCGACAGCGATTTTGTCGGCTTATGATGAAGTCGGATTCCATGTGCCTTTGGTCGTGCGACTCGAAGGAAATCAGGTCGAACCCGCTCGCAAGATGCTCAATGAAAGTGGCAAGAACATTATCACAGCCACTGACTTGACCGATGCGGCCAAAAAAGTAGTCGCGACTCTTTCGGCATAAAGATCCTCCTGCTGTGGCAGATAGAATACAAAGCCATTCGATCCGCGATCCCCGCGACAAACAAACATCGTCATCAAATACTCCTGAACACCGTATGAACTTTATCTCGAAGGAACTCCGATGAGTATTCTCGTCGATTTGGATACACGCATCATTACTCAGGGAATCACGGGAAATGCCGGGGCCCTGCATACTCGTCAAAGTCGAGATTATGCCAAACAATGCCAACCTGACGTTGACGTTTTCGTCGGTGGCGTCACTCCTGGCAAAGGGGGGCTGGATTTTGAAGGACTTCCGATCTTTGATTCTGTGATGGCCGCGGTGGAACAAACAGGTGCCAACACGTCGATGATTTTTGTCCCGCCTCCTTTTGCAGGAGATGCAATCCTGGAGGCAGCCGATGCCGGGATTGAATTGATTATTTGCATCACAGAGGGTATCCCGGTCATGGATATGGCTAAAGTCTATGACCGCCTGCGAGATTATCCGGACAGTCGTCTGGTTGGTCCTAACTGCCCGGGTGTGATCACACCGGGTGTGGCCAAGATTGGAATTATGCCCGGCTATATTCATATGCCCGGCAAAGTAG
>JBGSVC010000288.1:0-1569 GCA_041753175.1 Planctomycetaceae bacterium | reverse complement strand
TTTTCTCAACATCGATTCTACGAATATCTCGACTTCCGCAACGGTCGCAACTTTGTCAACAAAGGGACCAACATCCTTTCAGGAACTTGAAGCTGTTGACCCGTATTAAGACAATTTCCAGCCCAATCCATAGATCTCTTTCCTTTTAATTCTCTGACACGAATATAGATCCTCCCTATGCATGTCCTACAAGTCTTTAATGAATATCGCAGCCGTTTCAACGGCGAAGAAATGGTCGTCAAACAGATCGATCAACTCATTCAAAAATATGGCGGACAATCCACCATGTGGATTCGCTCCAGCCAAACCATTGAAGCCAGCTTGTCGGGCAAAGCCAAAGCCTTCTTCTCGGGCATCTATGATCAGGCCAGTCATGATGAGATGCTCAAAAAGCTCGACGAAGTCCAACCCGACATCGTCCACGTCCACAACGTCTACCCCCTCTTTTCCCCATCGATTCTCGTGGCCTGTAAAAAACGCGGCATCCCGACGGTCATGTCGTTGCACAACCAGAATCTAACATGTCCGAAATCAGATCACCTTCGCGATGGCAAGATCTGCGAAAGCTGCTTTGGAGGCAAAGAATACCACTGCGTTCTCAAGAACTGCCGAGGCAACATCATCGAAAGTATCGCCTACGCAACTCGGAGTGGATTGGCATATCATCTCGGTTGGTTTCGAAAAAATGTCACCTTGTTCCTGGCGATGACTAACTTCGCTCAGCGCCGTCTTGTCCAGGCGGGATATCCTGAAGAGAGAATCGTCGTCCTGCCGAATATGGTCGACATCCCTCCACAAACATGCACTCCGTCCCAGGGTGAGTATATTGCCTTCGCTGGCCGACTCAGTGAAGAAAAAGGGATCACAACCCTGCTCAAAGCCGCACGCATGGTCCCCGATTGCCCGATCCATTTGGCAGGCAACGGTCCTCTTGAAGAAGAACTCAAACGTCAGGCTCCTCCCAACGTCGTCTTTCGCGGACGTCTCGATCGTCAACAAATGTTGGATTTCTACAAACACGCCCGCGCCCTGGTCCTCCCTAGTATCTGTTTTGAGATGTGTCCACTCGTCATCCTCGAAGCCATGGCGATGGGACTTCCCGTCATCGCGTCACAAACCGGCGGCCTCGGCGAACTCGTCGACGACAACCACACCGGTTTCCTCTTTCAACGTGCCAACGCCGAAGAACTCAGCTATCGACTCCAGCAAATCTGGAACGGCCCTGTCCTTTCTGATCGCATGGGGCAAAACGGACGTGAAAAAGCCGAACGCGAATACACCCAGGCTATCTTCGCCCAAAGACTTTTCTCCTACTACGATCAGGCTCGTGAGCTCTGCGGCCACACCTCACTGACAGATGTTCCTGCCTGTGAGGAACTCGAACTCGCCGGCGTCTGACTTATTAGAGAGTGTCCGTAAGATTGAACCTCCATCTAAACCACGTCGATGGAAAACGCCCGGGTCTGGCCATCGATCGTTACGTGCATCGTTGGTTCAAGCTTGTTCAAAAGACCGTTGGGAATAACAGAGTTAGTAACGCTCTCCCTGCGCCTGCCCCCCTGCCAAATC
>JBGSVC010000287.1:0-5710 GCA_041753175.1 Planctomycetaceae bacterium | reverse complement strand
AGCCAGGATTCGAAAAGAGCTGCCATTAGCAAATACGTAATGACCAATGCCAGACCGACGTTGAATTGCATCGATTTCCACGTGTCTCTGAGCTTATCGGCTGTTCCAGCGAGGGTCATGCGATAGCCCCCATCGAGTTGTCCTGAGTTCTCAATCTCACCGACGATTTGCTCTTTAATCAGAATCATGGCATCTTCCAAAGCCATCTCTGGTGGCGGCGAGATCTCGATGGTGATTGATCGCAAGCGTTCACGGTGATTGACCTGCTCGGGACCACTGCTGATTTCAATGGACGCAACAGCTTCCAACGGGACAAGTTGCCCGATCGGTGTCGCGACAGGGAGAGCCTGAAGATCCTGTGTGCGAGCCGCGAATTCTTTTTCTCCTTTGATTGTCATGTCGATTTTATCGCCATCCAGGAAGTAGTCGCCGGCGTAGGCGCCATCGACGAGTGCATTGACGGTATATCCTAAGTCAGTGGTGGTCACGCCCATTTGTGCAGCCTGCACGAGTTTGGGCTCGATGTGAATTTCCGGACCAGACAAGTCGAGGCTGGGCACTGGTTTGACCTGAGCATTGGCAATCAGTTGTTTGGCTTTGCCGAGAACCTGACCTCCCAGCGAGACGAGTTTTGTCAGGTCAGGGCCAGTGATTTCCACATCGATCGTTCGTCCTGCCGTTAACCCCTGTTCGAACAAAGAGGATTGTTTGGCGACAGCAAACGTTCCGGGGAGCGTCGCCCCGACCTTTCGAACCAAAGGCAACAATTCTGAGACTCGTTCGGGATCTTCTGCACGAATCCCCATAAAGACCTGCCGGCCACGAACGACAAAAAACAAGTCGCCGATGATCGGAAAATCAAGCTTTGCCGCTTCCGGGCTGCCGGGATCAACGTCCCAGTAGGGACGGAGATCCTGCTCGACTTTTTCGCCCATCTGCATGAGTTCGTCCATATTATAACCGGGAGGAGGGAGCAGAATTCCAAAGACCAGATTTCGATTTCCGGTCGGCAGATACTCTACTTTCGGCCATAGAAAATAGGTCGTATAAAATGCCGCCGCGGTCATGAATGCCACTGCCAGAATGCTTCTCCATCGGCTGACGAGTAAGAACTGGTTGATCGCAATAATCGCTTTGGTAAATAATCCGGCTGTCGATTCCACTCCGGTGATAAACTTTCGACTGATGCTTGATACCCAATGATTGGATCGGGAGTTGCGGCCGCGTTTTTTGTCGCGATGTGTTTTTTTGGTAAACAGACGTGCCGATGCAGTGGGAATCAGAGTAAATGAGATCACCATTAAGAGTCCGACTGCGGCACTGATAGCCAGTGCAATATCCTGAAAAAGTTGGCCTGCTTCTTCCTGCACGAAGATAATCGGAAGAAAGACGGCAATCGTTGTTAACGTCGAGGCAATGATCGCTCCGACGACTTCATTAGTCCCTTTGGCAGCGGCCGTGAAGGGGTCTTCACCAAGGGAGAAGCGGCGGTAAATGTTTTCCAGCACGACGACCGCATTATCGACAAGCATCCCGACAGCAAAAGCCAGACCTGCCAATGAAATGACGTTAAGTGATCGGCCGAGCATTCCCAGAATCAAAAACGTCCCGATGATACTGGTCGGAATTGCCAGCCCGACGATCAGCGCTCCCCGCGCAAACCAGAAGCCTGCTGTGATGATAATGGTCAGTGTCGCGACAAAGTACCACCCCGACAAATAGACTGATGCAATCGCGGTTGCTGCAATCAATGGAATAATAAATAGCGTTCTCAGCCCCAGATGAAGGAAGGCCATCAACACAATCATCGTCAAAGCCCCGCCGACAAAGATGTTGTCGCGTACGAGTTTGACAGCCGAATAGATATAGTCTGTTTCATCATAGACTTGCGTGAGCAGGAGGCCGCGTTTTTTCAACACATCAGTATTCAGGTCATTGAGCACCGTTTTAAGACCATCCATGACATCGAGCACATTGGCTCCGTTTTCTCGAATGGCGTTGATCGTTATGCCTGCTTCACCAAATCGCCGAACCAACCCTTCCGGTTTTTTGTGGCTTAAATACACACTGGCTACATCACGCACATAGACCGGAGCAGAATTTACGATCTTGATCAATTGATTTTCGACCTGTTCGGGACTTCGGAATTGTCCCAATGTTCTTACGACCCAACGACGTTTGTCTTCCCAGAAATCTCCGGCGGAGATGTCTTTGTTTTGTCCGGCGAGCACTGTGCGCAGTTCCGCGATTGTTACACTTCTAGCTGCCAGTTTTTGAGGGTCGACTGAGATGACGAGTTCATCTTCCAACCCTCCAATGACGTTGGCCTGAGAGACTCCTGGAATTCTTTCGAAGCGTGCTTCGATTTCGTCTTCTGCAAATCGTCGCATTTTCCGGATGTCGAGAGACTCGTCTGGCAATAACTCTTTGAATTCTTCATTCTCACTGGCCAGCGTACGCAATCGCAATAACGTCAAGCCTCCCGATCGAGTGACTTTGAGACCGGCAACCTTTTCCTTGAACTGAGGATACTTAGTCGCAAATTCATCGAACTGTTGGGCCGTGGGAATCAATGGGCTGAGAATGAACCAGGCAATAGGGCGATCTGAAGAGTTGGATGTGCTAATCGTCGGCTTGTCTGCTTCTTCGGGATATTCTCGCACCTGCTCGAGACGTCCGATGACATCGACGACGGCTGTGTCCATATTCGTGCCGACTTGAAACTCAAGAATGACCTTAGCCGACGAGTCGGCACTTTCTGACGACATTTACGTAATGCCCGAAACACTCTTAAGCTGTTCTTCCTGCTCGACGATAATTTCTCGTTCGACTTCCTGTGGTGAGGCGCCAGGCCAGCGTGTTTCGACCGTGATCGTGGGAGTCTCGACTTCCGGCGTCAACTGCATCGGCATCGAGTTGACGGCAATCAATCCGAAGAGAACGAGCATTAATACGCCGACGGTGACTTTGACCGGGCTGACGACAAAGCTTTCAATAAGTCCCATCAGTATTGCCTATATCAGTAAAGCCATTTCAGGCTTGGTGAGTTGAATTTCAATTGGAGAGTATTATTTTCAGGTGCCACATCATGGGTCCATTGTAAATCAACGGGCTACACTGGGCACTGTTAATTCATTTTAGGAGTGAAGCAACGGCTTTAAGTCTGCAGGCGAAAAACTTTCTGATCGCTCAGACCCAGTGGAGGGGCTAAAAGGAATGTCGTGCAGGAAGTTTCAAAACCAGACACGAGGTCTGGCACCATTCCAAGTTCACGTTTATTCGGGAGGAACTCTTGCTGCAAAAGCTTGCACCACGAGTTCTGATCGCATGCAACTTAGCAGCTTGTCAAAATCGAGATCGTATCGGGGTTCAACAGGCAGTTAAGGAAGTTTTGTCTGCAGACCATTATTGACCGGGGCTATTTGCCCCTCTTGTGCTGGTGTTGGCTGGATAGGGGCAGGTTCGAGGTTGTATTGAGCGATTTCGTTAATTGTGACAATTTGATCTGGTCGGACACGTTCGTTCCCGCGAGTAATCACCAATTGTCCAACAGAGAGTTGGCCGTTGACTTGCACATACGACGCCTTGGCAACTCCTAAGGAAACAGGAATCAGAATGACTTTTCCGGTTTGGTTTGCGGATGGTTGTTGGGCATTCGAGGAGGGTTCGACAACATACACACAGGGGCTTTTCCCCCCCAGAACAACGGCATCTTTGGGAACCAGTGTCGCCTGTTGAGTCGCTCCCGTGGGAAGTGTCACTCGGGCTAACATGCCCGATTTCAGAATCGGCAATTCCCCTTGGAACTGATTCGTCACTTCAATCTTTACTGGAAAGGTTCTGGTTCTGATATCAGCCTGCGGGATGATGTGTTTGACGACACCAATAAACACCTGACCTGGAAGCGCGGGGACATCAATCCGCACACTCTGTCCCAGTTCGATGAAATTGATGTGTGAATCCAGAATTTGAGATTCAATCAAGACAGTGTCTAAAGCCGCAACATCGGCCACCGGGTCACCTTGTTTGACCCACGCACCTTGCTCGGTGTATTCTTTTGTAATGTAACCATCAAACCGGGTGACAATCGTATGTTTTTTGATTCGATCTTCTAGCTGTTGCACCATGGCATTTTGAATGTCAAAAGCTGCCTTCTTTTGCAGGATCAGTTCTTGTCGGGGACCTGCAACGGCCTGATCATAAGCGGCTTTCTGTTCTGACAGATTGGCCTGAGCCTCATAAAGTTCAGCTTTGACGAGTTGAAACTGATCCTCATTGACCGCATTTCGATCCAAAAGAGATTTAACGCGATCAAAATTGGATTGCGCGTAGGCAAGGTTTGACTGCGCTGCCTGCTGACGTGCCTCTGCCTGGGCAATTTCTTCGGGGCGAGTTCCGTTGACCAGTTCGGACAATTCTTGCTGACGAAGTTCTAATTCAGACTGGGCGGCAAGCAGATCCAGTTTGATGGTTTCCGTTAACAATTGAGCAAGAGTGCTGCCAGAAGTTACGCGATCCCCTTCATTGACGGGGAATTCCACCACGCGGCCATCTACTGCACTGCCGATGGTCGCCAAGCGCGAGGGATAAATACTGCCTAAATACTCTTGTCCTGAGTGAATTTCTTCCTCGATGACTTCGGAGACAACCACTGGGGCAGGGGGGGGAGTTTGAGCTTGAATGTGTTCAGCGGGAAACATTACGGAATGAATGACGATGCACGCGATGACCAGCAACCATCTGTAGACTGCTGAGATCCCAAGGGTTCTCAACTGTTGGAGCTGATGGGTAATTTGAGAGAAAAATGTTGGCTGGCCAAACAAATATGGGGCTGCGTTCTCACTTTCAATTCTCAAACAACAGGGCTGGAAAATCATGAGAAGCTCTCAGTTTGTCAATCTGGTTACTGACTACACCTCGGTATTGACCACAGCCGTCGGATTTTTATGAGATGCTGCGGCGTTCATTAAATTCACATGCACTCGGCTAAGAAGACCAGTTAACTGTTTGACCTCATCTGGACTCAATCCATCGGCAGCAAGTGCACGTACTGATAACGCATATTCCACCATACGATCCCAGTAAGGATCTACCTTAGGTGCAATTCGAATTTTCTTGCATCGTCGGTCTTCGGGACACGCCACTCGTTCGATCCACCCATCACGTTCCATTCGATCAAGGATGCCGACCAAAGTAGGAGGTTCGACGCCAATCCTGTTTGCCAAATCAGACTGGGTCATTATCTCCATCTTTCATCAGCCAACCGACAACCTGAGATTGCCGAAAGGTGATTCCATGTGGAGCAATCTGCTCGTTATAGACTCGGTGAAATGCCTGCGTGGTCTGAGTCAACCAGTAGCCAATACTCTGCTCGAAATCATAGGACTGAATGGGCATTAAAGTTCCTTTGCGTGCTCACAACATTGTTAGCATGCTAACAGTATTGTCAAGGTCAAATGAGGATGACCTGCGGTTATAAGATGAAAAGAAGTGGGGAGTGTTTACAAATCGTTTTAAGAATGATGTCGGAAGGAATAGTATATAACAAAGATGCAACCAATGAAAATGCTGTGCCCTGCTCCCCAAAATCTGTTCCATGTGTTATGAGAGTCTAACCGGCCAATCCTGGCTGAGGAGACTTTCGATGTCGACACGTAAACGTAAACGTCACACGCCCGAGCAGATTGTCAAGAAGCTGCGGGACGCCGAT
>JBGSVC010000286.1:0-17757 GCA_041753175.1 Planctomycetaceae bacterium | reverse complement strand
GACTCTCTCAGGAAATCCGGTTGCAATGTCTGCCGGGATCCAGATGCTCGAAATGCTCAAGACCGAAAATCCTTACCCCGCTCTCGAAACACTCTCCCGCCAACTCGCCGAAGGCCTGTCTACAATTGCCCATGAGTTTTCCATTCCCCATCAGGTCGCGCAAGTCGGGAGTATGTTGACCTTGTTCTTCAACGACCGACCCGTCACCAGTTATGAGATCTCCAGGCACAACGATACCAAAGCCTATGCCCGTTTCTTTCACGCGATGCTCGACCATGGGGTCTATTTGCCCTGCAGTCAGTTCGAAGCGTGGTTCGTTTCGATCATGCATACTCCCGATGACATCGAGAAGACATTGATCACCGCGCGGGAAGCCATGGGCATCGTCGCCCGTGATAGTTGATACTCAACACAGAGTCGTTATACATCACTGTGTCGTTTACAAATTAGCCGGGAGGTTTCTCTTCCGGCGGATCCAGACACGCTTCCACTTCGTTGAGAAGTTGATCAAGTCGGAAGGGTTTGTATAAGACGGATCGGAGCCCCATTTGTCGGGCTTTGACGATCGAGTGCGCCGGATCATAGCCGTAACCGGTCATCAGGATGACGGCGAGCTGAGGATTTTTTTCGCGAATCGTTTGAAAGCATTCAAAGCCCGTCATGTCGGGCAGCCGGATGTCGGCAATCACGACGTCGTAATTAAACCGACGACACATCAGAAGCGCTTCATCGCCAAAGTGGGCCGTCTCGACATCGCAGCCATAGCGTCCCAGGAGATCATGCGCAGCTTTGCGAACGACGACATCGTTGTCGACAACCAGAATGCGTTTGCCTTTGAGCTTGGGATGTTCTGCCCTGAGTCCGGGAATCGTATTTCCAATTTTCGGAGCCAGAGTTTCTTTGACTTTATAAATCTGCTGTCGGATCTCGCGGGTATGCCTGAGGATGCGCTGCAACCTCTCGGCGACATTGGGATCGTGGCCGATGTAATGTTCGAGGATCCAGGCTGTGTCGTTGATGATTTCATCGACGGGACCGGCGACTTCGCGCAGAATCAGACTTGTACTTTCACTGGCAGTCGTCGCTTTTTCAGCCACGAGCAGGTCGAGTGTGTTCAGAGCAATCGCCACTTCACGGCTGAAAAGTTCGAGGAACTGCAAGTCGTCGTGAGTGAAGAAGGCTGGCTCGGGAGACTCGACATTAAATGTCGCAAGAACTTTATCATGCAGCAGCAAGGGGACCGTCAAAGAACTACGGGCACCGGGAGCACCCGGAAGATACAACGGGTCTTCCAGGGTATCACGACACAGATAGCTTTTGCCCGTGGCCGCGACATACCCCGTCACGCCATTATTTATGGAGTTGGCATACAACGTCCGACTCGCCGCTTCGCTACTGATTCCGAAGGAGAGCAAAGGCCTGAGCTCAAGCGTGTCTTTGACGAGCAACCGGATCTCGGCGGTTTCGAATTTGAGGAGGTCGAGAGTGTAATGAAGGATTTTTTCTTTGAGCAGTTCGATGCGTTCATCAACGGAAAGCTCAGTGATTTCCTCAGGCACCAGATCACCCAGGTCAAGACCGGCCTGATAGATCGCCGTGAGCTTCTGATTTTGAAGAACCTCTTTGGAGCAATCGGAAACGATCGCCAGAGCATATTGGCTGATGTCGTCCTGAAATTCTTTCAGAGGGACAACCAGCATCCGGTAAAAAAGCTTGTCGGTAATTTTGAGCGTCGCAGAAGCATGACAACCTGATTTCATCACCGCATGAATCGGGCAGGCTTCGTCATCGATGATTTCATACTGCCCGCCGAAGATCTCGTAGAAATTGCGGTTGAGGAACTGATCGATATCGGGAGCAATCTTCAGAACGTTTTCCGTATGCCACAGAATTTTCAAATGGCGATCGAGAATGAAAAGCCCTTGAGGCATCGAGGAAAGAATCTGATCGATGAGACCCGCGGCGATGAGTTCGGTCGGGTTTTCAGAAAGATGCACAACACCAGCCAGATCATGTTGAGAAATCGCTTCCAGGATTTGTGAGACAGATTCGGCAGGCAGGAGTTGGTCGAGAAAGTGCGGTTTGGCGGGGAGAAAACCAGTCTCGCTGAGGGGAAGGTTTCCTTCGAGTTTGCTGGCAGCTTCAACACTTTGGCCCGGAAGTAAATACATGAATCGCTAGTCGCCTGTGGAATGACGTCGGGAAGGAAATTCAGTCCATCTTGAATTGGAGAAACGGACTGAATTCAGAGTTGTCGATCGGGGTGGTTCAATTGTCTGTCCAGATTATTCTAAACAAACAGTTGAGCAGATTCCACGAGAGAAATTCTCCGAGAGGAGAACTTGAAGATATTTCAGGTTTTGGTTGTATTTTTGCAGTCTTTGCAAATCTGGCGTGGTCTCCTGCGAAAAATAAAAACTTTATCTTTTCGCGTTGACGGGTTTGGTCTATGTTGCCATTCACTTTCCTCAAATGGGATTGATATGCCTCGACGACAACCAGATTTTTCGGTTGAACTCAGACGCGTTTTCAACTCCTCCTGTCTTCATTTCATGTCTTCATCGATTCAGAGATTCTTCTGAATCCGACTATGTCACTTCCTATTCAACTCCCCCCTAATACTGGATTCAATCACTTTCAGATTCTCGATGCAGGATGTTGCTGGTCATCATCGTTGATGATCTCCACAAACCTGTCCACCAGGGATACATGACAAGTCGGCCTTGCACAGATGCTCTGTGTGGTTGTCTTCGATTGCTTCTGTCGTGAATTTGAGAGGGAACAGGTTTGCCTGTGTCCGGTCAATCACATCCGATTGAATTGACTTCCAGCATGACTGAGAGTTTCTTACGCATGATCACGAACCGATTGACACAACGATCGCCCAGGCCCGCCGTGCGTCTTCTATTATTGACGAGCGTGCTGTTTTCCTGGCTGGCTTGCGGAACGCGAGGGAGTGCGCAGGAGGCTGAGAATTTCAGCATCGGTGGACTCGATCCGGATTTGTATACACTCACCGAGCCGATGGAGGCGCTGCAGGAGGGCGGGTTTGGGATGACATTCCAGGCCGGCCATATTGCAGGTCAGACCTTGGCGCTGCAGGAACCGATCACACATGTCGAGATGATGCCCTACATGTTTATGGAAGATGGCATGGCATTCGGAAGTGCCCGCTTCTTCCGATCAAACACGGGTGACTACGGCGGGAGTGGTGGTGTTGGTTATCGACATTACTTCTCGGGCTATGATCGCTACTTTGGAGCGAGCTTGTGGTATGACCGCGATGGGTCGCGAACTTCGATTTTTGAACAAACAGGTTTGAGCTTCGAATCGATCGGCGAATACTTCGATTTGCGAACCAACCTGTATTACCCCATCGGGACAAAAGAACGTCAGCTTGATTTACGTCTCAATCCTGGAAGCTTGCGTTTTCAGGATTACAACCTGCTCTTTGATCAGACCCGTGTTGTCGGGGAAGCACTCAAAGGGCTGGACATGGAAGCCGGAATTCCGATCCGTCAGGAATGGGCGATGAAACACAATGCCCGATTGTATGGGGGCTGGTATTACTACAAGAGTGAGCGCACAGATGATGTGATCGGCTGGAAGCTGCGGACCGAGGCGACGCTGGTGCCGAGTGTGAAAATGGATCTCTCGCTGCTCGATGATGAAGTCTTCGGGACGAGCGTCAATTTTGGCGTATCGTGGACCTTCGATCCGCATAACAGCTTCAGAGCCAATCCTCACAAGAGCGTCTGGGATCGGATGACACAAAGCGTGGAAAGAAATCGCGCAGTGGTGGTCTCCGAGCAGAATCTGCTGGAAGCCGATCAGTTGGCGATCAATCCTGATACAGGGAATCCTTATATCTTCCGCCACGTCAACAGTGCGGCTGCAGGAGTGATGGATGGGACCTTTGAGAATCCGTTTGATCTGATTCAGGATGCCCAGTTTGATACCAACTACGACATTATCTATGTGCATGCCGACAGTGTCTTCAACGGTGCTGATTCGACAATCGTGACGGATGCAGGCAAACGAATGCTCGGTGAAGCCGACGGCGTGACCCACTTGATTACAATCCCCGGGTTCGGGACTCAAGCGATTCCGCGAGCGACGACAGGGACCAATCGTCCACAGCTCAATACGGCTCCCGGAGACAGTTTGTTTTTGTCTTCTGGATCTGAATTCTCGGGATTCGTGATCAATGCACCCGTAGGCAATGGTGTGTTTATGACCGGGACCAATGGGGGGATTATGCGTAACAACCTGATCAACAATGCAGGGGGACGCGGCATCCTGATGAACAATACAACGGGGACATTCCTGTTTGATTCTGTCAACATTGCCGGTGCCGTTGGAAATGGATTCGAAGTCAACGGAGGGAATCCAAACCTGACTTATTCCAACAGCATCATCACGAATACGTCTGCACGAGCACTCCAAATCGATGGAACGACCGGTGGATTTATTAATCTGTCGACCTCGGTGATCGATGACGATGGTGGCCAGGGGATCCTGATTCAGAACACAACCGGCTCGGTGACGGTGGATACAGCGACAATTGCCAACAGCACGACGACGGGCGTTGATGTTAACAACACCATCGGTCGAGTGAATTTTGTCGGCCCGCTGGCAATTGCTGGATCAGCCGATCTGCCATTAACGGTGACAGACGTAGGTGCTGCCTCTGCAGTAACATTCAACACGGTCGCGATTACCGATCGACCTGATATTCCCGTTGCCAACGGGATCAATCTGGAACGTATTTCAGGGAATGTGAGCTTTGTTGGAGCGACCAATATCGGGGGAACGAACGGGCAACCTCCATTCGTTTTTGTGGATCCCTTTGCCATCAACTTCCAGGAATCGACCGGGAATGTGGCTTTTTCTTCGATCAATATTCAAGGCAACAATACGATCTACCAGGATATTCCCAACAATATCATCTTCGCGTTTGATAGCGGGATTCATATTGGAAATACACTGACGAACAATAGTGGCACATTCACGGTCGCCGGGCCGACGACCATTGACGGGATGCCCGGAATCGGAATTCTGATTGAAGATGATGATTCGATCGTCAGATTCAATGGGAATGTCGACATCAACTACAGCAATTTCAGCGATGCGATTCAGGTGATCAACAATCGTGGGAATGTGTTCTTCGGCGGAATCACGGATGTTCAAGGAGGTGGACGGGCAATTTCCTTGTTCAACAACTCGGGCTCAACGAATTTCAATATTGTCAATATCGATGCGGGCGTGATTCCTACATTCACCGACCCGATTACGGGCGACGTCAATTCCGTCAACGGTGCGCTTGAATCGTTCGCGAATACGGGAGCGGTCACGTTTCAGACTCTTAATATTGACGTAACCGGCGATGCCTTTCGAGTGGTCGATAATGCCTCGTTCCGTGTTGATCAGGGTGGCTTGATCAACGTCGTCGGACCTGTCGGGTTTATTGTCAATTCTGATATTGGTGTGACGTTCTCACAAATTCTGGCGGATTCGAGAAACCCGACCAGCGACACAGGTTTGCTCATTCTCAACAGTACCGGTGACTTCCTGGTGGATGGACTTTTGGGGACGAGCGAATTTACCAACTATCTCGATGATGCTGTCGTCCTGATTGAAAATAATGATGGTGATGCCTCGATCGATGCCAACGATCTGGAAGTTCTTTCGGTCGAGTTGGTGGATGTCTTGTTTGAAGACAACGGCAGTTCTGTGGTGGCATTGAATATCGATGAAATCCGACTGGATACATTGGAAGTCAACAACTCGAATGATGAAGCCGTTCTGGCGGTTAATACGAGATTCTTCCAACTGCAGAATTCGACATTTGTTGATAACGGGACTAACGATGGCCTTGCTGACGGAAATGTTCTGGAACCCGTCGTCGACCTGCTTTACACCACGACACGTGACGACGATCAGATTTATGAAGTCTATGTGCTGTCCAACAACCTCAACAATGTCGGATTTGACGAAGACAATGATACGATCCTGAATATCCAGGCCGTCAACACGGTGACGCGCGACAGCTTGTTTGTGGGATTGAGCTCATTCGGAATCGATAGCGATTCCGATCTTGATCGCGAGATGGATCTGTTTGTGGAGGTCACGGGGGGCAACGTCTTTACGTTGGCCAACGATGATAACCTGACAGACATTGCTGCGATCAACATCGAGTGGAATGGTCAACTCGATACGATCATCGGCGATGGGACAACGGTCGATGATCGCAATCTGTTCAACATCGGCTCGCTGGCACTGGATGCCGATATGTTTGTCATCAATATCGCCAACGACACTAATGAAGTTGACGAAACGAGCAATATCTCCATTGAGAACAATCAGATTGATGTGCTGACGGATACCGGCAACACAACGATCTTTAACTTCGAAATCGATGCAGAAGCGAATATCCTGATCAATAACAACGTCACCACGACGCTGTCTCAGACGGAGAATATCGTCAACTTTGGTGCCGTCTTTGATATTGGTGCCAACTCGGATGTGGTGATTTCAAGCAACACATTCACGCTGGGACCAGATGCCGGTGTCGCGGTGCGGTTTGACCGAATCGCAGGGCCAAGCCGGGTCAACATTAGTAACAACGTCTTCAACCTCAACGATCTGAATATCGGTGGTGGGTTGGAGCAGGGTGTGATTTTCAACTCGATCTTCGGTACGGTGACACTCTCAAGCACGTTGGATAATACTGTGAACTTCAATGGTATCTTCAACGGCACAGAGATCATCTTCCAGGCTCCTGCGGGGACGACCAACGGTGCCATTACCCTCAACGGCATCGACTTTCCTTAATTGACTGTCCATCCTTAACGACGACTGTGTGTGCTGTTGCCAACGGCATGGACAGTTGTCCGACACCTCCTTCCCGTTCACATACTTGACCGAACATCCACTCCTGGGCTGTGTTCTTTTTATTGAGAACCTGGTGCAGTCTGGAGAGTGCCATAAAGGTTTCCGTTATGAAATGTCTTGATCGCAAACTCACATGCGGCTGGCTGTTATTGGGCCTGCTGGTGACCGGCCGCCCGTTGGCGACCCAGGCGGGATGGAATCCGTTTGACCGACAGGATTCGGCCAGTGAGTATGGAAGCTATGAATCCGGGTATGAGGGCGGAATGATGTCGCCGGGTGGAGCGTATCCGGGTGGTCCGGCGTATTGTCCGCCGGGTTATGATCCGGGATATGGTCCCCAGTTTGGACAGACATCAGGCTATGAATTAATTCCCAATCATCGAGACCAGGAGCCGTTTCAAGATCCTGCGCATGATTTTCTGGCCAGTGTCGCGCAGAATAGCTGGCTGCGACTGGAGTATTTGAACTGGTCGATGCGAGAGCCCGGGGAGACGTTGCTCGGTGCTGATGTTTCAGGTGAAACGAATCAAAGCGAACCTTATCTGGCGCTGGAACGATCGAGTTCAGAGTTGCTCGTCGGGAAGACGGGAACACTCAGCGAGATTGAACTGGCGAACCAAAACGGAATTCGAGGGACGTGGGGCATCGATATGCACGACGGAACTCTGGAAACGAATGTGTGGTATCTGGCCAAGCATGAACAGACGATTGATGAAGGGGAGTTTTTCACATCGGCTTCCGGAATTGATCCTCTATTTACGTTGCTGGGAGTCGATTCGGCGATCTTTGTGCCTTTGAAATTTCAAGGACAAGTTCCTGCCAGCGACGGCAGTGGGATCACGACGACGGGCGTGGTGGCTTTTGACAGTTCCTATCAGGCCAAACTGGAGACTTCTCTGTTTGGAGCCGAGTCGAACTATGTGTGGAATTACTATCGCCCGGATGCTGCATTTCAATGGCGTCCGACCGCGGGGGTGCGTTATGTCCATTTCAATGAGCAGTTGACCATCACCGGAACGTCTACACGACCGGACACACGCATCGCGACGATCGAAAGTACGTCTTACAATAATGTGATTGGTCCGCAAGTCGGGTTGCGTGGCGAGTTGCGAGACAAGTGGTTTTCGGTGTCGGCTGAGCCTAAATTCTTTCTGGGGGCCAACCGCCATTCCAGTCGGGTGAAGACGACGAACCTGTATGATTCGACCAGTGGCCAAGTGGCTTCTGATGACCAGACCTATGAATTAACGCCTGGGTTTAATATTGCGGTGCAGGGAAAGGTCAATATCTCTGAGCACCTCTCGGTCTTTGTCGGTTATGATCTGTTGTATTTGTATCGCGTGGCTCGCCCGTTTGATTCCATCAACTACAACGACAACGGCCCGGACTCCGCTCCTGGGGTTGTGTTGGATCTGCACTTTACGGATTTTCTGGTGCAAGGCGTGAGCGTGGGTGGAGAATATCGCTATTAGAATGCATCGCGTGCCTATGGCGGCGTTTGGGCTGCATGAAATTCAGACTCTCAAAGTCAACATCAAACACGGCTGCGTCGGGAGACCTCTTCGAGGATCCAGACGCAGCTTTTTTTGTGGGCTGAGATGATAGAGTCCACGACGCTTCCACCACCTGAGCGGGATGTTATCGAGAGCGGCGCTTCAAGATGATGAAGTACTCCGAGGCGGGGGTGTCGATGAGTTGCCATTGTGCTGGTTGATCGCGGTATTCAGGAATCTGTTCGGGTGATTTGATATCGCTGTAAGGATGTTGGGTATCGATGACGATATAGTCGGTGTCGTGAGGAACGTGAGTGGTATCGCCTGCGACTTTGCGAGCATATTGGCTGTAGTCGTAGCTGCGATGAACGTGTGTGAAACGGGGATGAATATAGTCGGTGGAAGCGACGTTGGCATCATGAGGGATGAGGTGTTCAATTTTGGCGAATTGAGCTGCGCGTTCGCCGGGAAGATAGAGCTGTTTCCAGTTCCATTGGGAGTAGGGATCCCAGAAAACCAGTCCCAGAGGTGAGAGGCTATAGCAGAGTGCTCCGCCGCAGGCTGCCAAAGCTGCGAAACGAGACGACCATCGATACGAGATGTCGATGGGTCGTGTGGAGCGAGTGAACTTGCTATGAAGTTGTGCCAGGTTGGTTAAACCGTCGGCGGCTGCCCAAAAAAGTAGAGGGATAATGGGAGCATGGAAATGATGTCGTGGGTCGCTGGCAACTTCGTTGAGGCAGAGGAGGACAAAGAGAGGAGTCGAGGCGAGCAGTCGTCGGGGAGAAAAGAGAGGCAATGCGCCCAGAGGAACCAGGAGCAGGGCAGCATAAAGGAATGTGTTGAGTGTCGCCAGTTCGCTGAAAACGCGAAGGGGATCGGTGAGCATTGTCCAGATGATGGCCGAGGAAGAGTTGCCAAAACGAGTGAAGTAGCCAGCGTAGTGGACTTCGACACCGCTGCGAAACCAGACGATTGTGGCGAGCGCCCATTTCAGATATAGGGCACCCAAGATAACCAGCCCGACTCCCAAGAGAAGGGACCGTGAGGGGAGCGGCGGGGAGGATGGGCGGCGTGCAACGAATCGCGACCAGAGTGATTCAAGGATCATCCACAGTCCTAAAGAAGAGACGATGATGGCGAAGTCTTCTTTGGCAGCAAGGGTCAGGAGCAGGAGGGCAAAAAATGGGAGAAGGTGCCGGCGTTCGAGTTGGTCGAGTGCAAAGAGCAAGGTAGGAATGCCCAGGCTGATTGGTCGGAAGGACTTGAGGTCGACGGCGATGTCCAGAAAATGCATAGGGAAATATAAGAGATAACAGACAGCCAGCATCGTGGCGGCGGCGGGAGATGGCGAGTGTCGTTTGGCCATCCAATAGATGGGAATAGCACCGCTGGCGAGCGCCATCGACCCACACAGTTCCAGTGTCAGGTGAGAAGGATAAATGAGATAGATGGGGATGAGGAAAAGATGGATGACCTGTATATGTTCGCCGAGGAAGAGTCCCTGGTCGAGATAGCTACGAAAGCCTTTTCCGTGGAGAAGGTTCCAGAGGTGTTCTTCATACATGGCGGTATCGCCGTGGGGAGTTTGGAGATTGAAGTAAAGTCCCCAATTCATAAATGTCGAGATGACCAGATAGAGAGCCATGCAACTCCACAGGAAGATGGGAATGCCGAGGAACAGCCGAGGGGTCGATCGAGATTCCGGGCAGAGAGGTTGCCAGAGAGTTGCCACGAGACCAGCGAGTGTGAAGGCCATGACGAATGGGGGAATGGTGATGAGAAATTGTTGGAGCCAGGAAGAGTTTGAAAGGGTGGCGATGATCCAGAAGAGAAACCATGTTCCGGGGAGGAACGTCCAGGGCGTCAATGCCGGGAGTTGTCGGATCAGGGCGGTGAGGGTGAGGGGTTGGTTGGTCAACAGTGAGCCCAGCCAGCCGATGACCACAAGAGAGATGGACGTCATGAGAGTCAGCAAGAGTGACGTAGGAAGTCCGAGGGTCACGAATGAAGAACCATCGGGGGAGGTTTCGATGTTGGCACCGAGCCAGCCAACGAGCATCAGCCAGCTTTGGGGGGTGATGAACTGGATGGTGATCGCTTCTGTCTCCAGCCAGGTAGCCAGCGTGAGGGAGGCGAGGAGAAAGCTGAAGGCGAGAAGAATAAAGATTTTGGGTGACGGGAAAGTGGGAATGGAATTGGCGAGAGGGTCAGAAGGTGGCTGGGTCATTATTGTGGGCCATTGTGGTCGCGTGTTAGGATGAACGTGAGTTGTACAGACGCAAGACGCATCTGGTGTGGCGAAGATCGAGTGGGGAGAGAGTGGCGCAACTGATTGTTTTTAGCATGTTGTGGTGAATGAATCTATGATGCATCCGTTGGTAGAGATTCCTGAGTTGATCAGCCTGACGAGTTCGCGCGGGATCATCCGGATTCCGATGGAGCTTGATCTTCCCTTTACGCCTCGGGTCCGAGCGTTGGTCGATACTCCCCAGTTTCAGAGGCTGCGCGGGATCAGTCAACTCGGTCTGGTGTCGCGGGTGTATCCGGGGGCAACGCATACGCGCTTCGAGCATGCCCTGGGGGTGTTTCATCATGTGCTCAAATACTTATTGCATCTGGGTAAGGATGCGCGCTTTCTGGAGATGATGGATCGCAGTTCGATGGAACTGTTGATGGTGGCAGCGCTCCTGCATGACCTGGGGCATTGGCCGTATTGTCATCCGATCGAAGATATGAGACTGGCGGGGTTGCCTCGACATGAAGACTTTGCAGCGCGTTTTTTATTGGCCGACAACGAACTCAGCGACGTGCTCAACAAGGAGTGGCAGGTCGATCCGGCGATGGTGCATGATGTGCTGGTCAAGAAAAGTGATGACCCGCGCATGCGTCTGCTTCGATCGGTGATCTCCGGGCCGATTGATGTCGACAAGATGGACTATCTGGATCGGGATTCGTTGCATTGCGGGGTGCCATATGGACGCAACTATGATCGCAGCCGACTCATTGAGTCGCTGGTGCTCAATGCAACTGGTGACGGATTGGCGCTGACGATGAAGGGGAAGACGGCGGCAGAGTTAATGGTCTTTGCGCGTTATGTGATGTTCAGTGAGGTGTATTGGCATCATGCGGTGCGGAGTGCAACGAGTCTGTTTGCGCGGGCCTTTTTTGAGTTGCATCAACAGCTTGATCTGGAAGCGTTTTTTCTGGGAGATGATGCGACGTGTCAACAGATGATGCGCGAAGCCGGAAGAGGAAGTCTGGTTGAGCCGCTGCTGGCGGGGTTATTTGGGAACCGACGTCAGCTTTATAAGCGCCTCATGGAATTGAGTTACGATCAGCAGCCGGAGAGTTATCAGCGATTGGCACATCGCCCCTATGAGGAGATCGTGAGCATAACAGCGGCGCTCATTGAGCGATTAAATCAGGACAAGGGGTTGTCGCTGGGGCCGATGAGTTTGATCATCGATGCTCCTCCGGTGCATCGGGAGGTGGAGTTTAAGATTGATCTTTATGATCCGCGGGCCAACAGTTATCGACCGTTGCAGGAGGCATCGCCGGTGGTGGATGCACTGGCGAAAAAGCAGTTTGATTCGTATGTAAAGAAAGTGCGGATCTTTGTGCATCCTGATGTCGTGGGGACATTGAGCCAGACGGCTGTCAGGGAATCGCTGGAGCGGGTGTTGGCGTGAAGTCGGGGGAGCGAGTTTTGATGTGAGGATTGAATGAAGAAGTGGCGAAAATGAGAGATGAATAGTTGTTGTTGAAGCGCACGTGAGTGAGAATAGAAGTGACTTCTGAAACGATGAGACTGATGTCTGTGTGGGTGAAGTGATTTGACATGCGAGAATTTCCTGGAAGTGTGAACGTGAACTCTTTGACTGACTGGCTGATGTGTCTGGCGGTTTTTTGCCTGATGGCGGGGTGTGGTGGGGGAGAGGACGCTCCTCCACCGGCAGCGATGACACCGGTTCCACCCAAGCCGATTGCAGCGCCTCCCCCACCACCGACTGCGGTACCAGCAGCTCCTGCGGTTGTGGCGCAGGCTCCTGTGGCTGGGGGAGCGGTGTCAACAAATCCCGATGCGATGACGATTGTCTCCGAGTCGCCGCGTTATACGGTGGCAGGGCTTTTCGATGCCAGTCAGGCGGGAGAGAAACTGGTGGGAACGGTTCCGACGGGGAATCCGGATACCTTTGTGATCGTCAAGCCGGGAGCAAGGCCAGTGATGACGTCGCTGGCGATGGCCAAGAGTTTGCCGAAGGGGTTTGTATCGCAGCCGGAATTCGGCGTTCACGAATCGGGATATCCGATGAGAATCGTCTCTCAAAAAGATCAGACATCGATGGTGCTGGTTCCAGCGGGGGTGTTTGTGATGGGAACAAATACGGG
Source organism: Planctomycetaceae bacterium (assembly GCA_041753175.1). Taxonomy (GTDB): domain Bacteria; phylum Planctomycetota; class Planctomycetia; order Planctomycetales; family Planctomycetaceae; genus SXPC01. The sequence goes on along the minus strand of JBGSVC010000286.1, from coordinate 4,978 downwards.
ACCTGACAATGCTTCGCCGGAACATCCGATGTTGTTGGATGCGTTTTATATCGACGTCTATGAAACGACGGTTGCCGACTACATGCAGTTTCGAGAGGAGCAGAAAAAAGAGGGCAAGGGACGAATTCCGAGTGTGCCGACGAATGTCGATCAGGGACAGGACTTTCCTGCGGTGGGCGTGAACTGGAGTGAAGCGCGGCTGTATGCCAAATGGGCGGAGAAGGATCTGCCGACGGAAGCTGAGTGGGAGAAAGCTGCGCGGGGAACGACGGGATTTGCGTATCCGTGGGGGAGCGGTCGGCCGGCGTGGAAAGATGAAAAAAGGCTTGATGAGCTGGAGCGCGTCGGGCAGGAGCCAACGGATGTGTCAGCGTTTGGGGTGTGTGATCTGGCGGGGAATGCCCAGGAGTGGTGTCTGGATTACTATGCCGCGGATGCCTTTGATGAATTAGCCGCGAGTACGAAGGATGTTGCTAGAAATTGGGGTGGTCCAAGGACTTCGTCAGGGAAGTCGTTGCGTGTGCTCAAAGGGAATGGGCCTGACTGGAAGTTGTGGCATCGTGACGGGCTGGGAGTGACGGAGAACAAGGCCGGTTTAGGGTTTCGTTGTGTGTTGAGGTTGTATGAACTGGAGACGCGGTAAGGGGGTTGGATTGGCGAGATTCATGCCGACTGAACTTGCTTTCAAACATCATCGGCAGTCAGTTCGATCAACACGGTGATTGCTGTGACTTTGCCTACTCCACAAAGTCACTCTGTCATTTCAAATGCACCCAGATCAGGTGCGTTGCCTGAAAAGGGTAAACCAACATCGACGCCTCGATCGATGAGCGGGCTGGACTGCGCCAGTTTCAAGAAATCGATGACAGGCAAACTTCCATCCTCGCGGCGCATCATCAACGCGCCGTTATCACTTGTGCTCGCAAAAACATTTGAACTGACGTTTAACACAAGATCCCAAGAGTTAGAAGCGGAATCAACGCCTTCCATGTTGTTGTTCTTATTCGGCAGCCCGATATTATTGCGCATCAGGTGGACCAGATCGCCGTCTAATTGAATTTTCTCATCCGGTTTCCCTGGTGGACTGGCCAACATATTAAACTGGACGGAGTTGGCATAGGACGTATTGTTCAACCAGGTGTTGCCGCCGGAGGAATGGTTGGCGTAAAAACCGGCGGCTCTGTTCTGCCACGCAACACAGTTTTGGATCACGTGACGGACACCGATGCGGCTGCTGCCCATCTTGAAACCATTTCCATTGCCTTGCCTGGGTTTTCGATTTCCATCCTCAGCAAACCCATTGCGAAATGCCCAGCAATTTTCGGTCATCACGGTGACTTCCTGATGGATCAGGTCATAACCATCATCGGAATTCATCCAGGCGCGACAACCGCGAATGATTGATGGTTCTCCTTCGGATTGATAATGAATTCCAAATCCGTCGGCATTTTGACCATCGCCTTGACTGCCATTCCGGTCGTAGTTGTCATGCGAATCACAATTGAGGATCAGGTTTCCACCTTGCCCTCCGGCAATAAAAATCCCTGTCCCAAAGATATGATGAATATTCAATCGCTCAAAAATATTGTGGCTGGCATCCTCTGTTCGAATCGCTGAGATCGAGTGATCTCCATCGTTTCCGTGGACGTTGGCAATCTCCAATCCGCGAATATGAAGCCAATCTGCTGTGATGCTAATCGCTGGCTGATCGGATCGTTTTCGGGGAGAACGATAATTCGCGAAGTCGAAGACCGGGGTTTCGTTTTCGTAGGCCCAGTATTGAATTCTCTGGGCATCGGAACGTCCGCTTGTTGTGATCCGAATTGCCGTGTTGAGGTGATAAGTTCCTCCGCGAATCCACACCGTATCACCCGGCTCCACGATCGCATTGGCCTGAGCGAGCGTAGCAATCGGATGCTCCTGGCTGCCCGAATTCGTGTCGTCTCCAGTCGTCGAAACAAAAAACTCAGCGGCGAACGTCTGAGCGCATACCATGCCGGCAAAAACTGTCGAGACAAGAAACGTGAGTATTAGTTTTGACATGCTCAATTTCTCGTAAGTCGTTCCACGTTATCAAAATGAAAATCGTTGACGATCGATCCGCTTGGACATTGATCGAACTATTCTTCACACCGAAATCTGCGTGATCATTTCCCCGAACTAGGTCTTAGCATACTATTGAGGCCGGGGCAAACAGAACTCCTGACAGATACTTTGGGTGCGTGAAAATCGGATATACTCCTGTCAGGCGGGATGCAGCGAGGCCTATTGTTCATGAAACCATCGCTGCGACTTGGGGATGACATTTTTCGAAACCAAATCTCGATGACTCCCAAAATTCTATTCGCGCGTGATTTCGCAGTAAGAACTCATGGTTCGCAGCGATACGGCGTGCATCCTTATGTGTATCATCTGGATGCGGTCGCTACGTTGCTTGCGCCTTATGGTGAAGAGGCACAGATCGCCGGGTATTTGCATGATACGGTGGAAGATACGTCGACAACGATCGAGCAGATCGCGGCGGCGTTTGGTGCTTCGATAGCCGAATGCGTTGGGTTATTGACCGATGAATCTGGTGAGACCCGACAGATTCGAAAGTCAAAATCGCATGCCAAGCTGGCGGCAACACACAATACGCTCGCGTTGACGGTGAAAGCCGCCGACCGATTGGCCAATCTGCTGGAGTGTCATCGGGGTGCGTGTGACAAAATCGAGATGTATCGCCAGGAGCATGATGCGTTTCGAAAGGCGGCTTATCGCGCGGGGCTGTGTGAAGACTTGTGGGAACGCATCGAGGCGATTATTGGTGAGTCTCAGAAAACAGATCGCAGCGAAACCATCATGTGACGACCAGCTTTTCAGCGTGACTATTTTTCTGTGTGGATTCAACGTCATAGAAGACGAGAGATTGGACGAGTAGATTATTGGGGTTCAGGCTGCACTTTGACTTGGGACAGATCCCAGACGTAACCGAAACCGTCGCCGGCGGCGGAGACGAGGGAGTGCGTGATAATAAAATGGAAGCCGTCCCTGGCATCCATTTTATCCCTCGAAGACTGATACCTCGAGTCGCCTTTAATTCTTGATGACTAGATAAACACTGATGCAAAAGAGCACCAGACATCCCAGTGTCTTGATAATGCAGACCCAGTGGCAATCGGCGTCTACGCATATGGACACAACCTCGCTAAACGCGATTGCACCCTGTGCTAACGAAACAATGATTTTTAGTCCTGTTGCATTCATTACGAATATCCCTCAATAGAATGAATAAAGAAAACTGGGTTTCCCTTCATTCCTGGAGGAATATTCCATTTAGAATCCAAAAATGGACTCGACTCGGAAATCACCGTTGATATTGGAGGAATAAAAAAATGATTGGGAATATGTTATTCCTCGTATTCCTTTTCAATTCTTTGTTCACGCTGACGATTCGTATGGCCATCACGACGTTTGCCAAGATCGATTCGATTTGGATCCATTGCTTTCTTAGTCGTCCTTTTCTTTGTTTTGTACATCCCTGTTAAAAATTGATGTTCAAATTCGTGTCCCTGTTCTAATAGGTATTCGGAAATTTTATCTAATCGCTTTGAAATCGCAGGTTGTTTTACACGATGTAATTCAGCTACTTTCGTTTGGTTTTTGCAGCGCAGATAGTCTCCAAGAGTTTTTGTGATAACAGGATCAAGACCGCTCTTTTTAATGAGTTCGTTTAAGCGATCATAAATACTCTGCTCGTAAATCTGATACTGGTTTTGATCAAGAACGTTCGATTCTGAATCTTCGGTAGTCAAAATCTTCCCCTGAGCATCCCAACTCTCTTGAGGGCAGCATCTTTGGATGGCTTCTATTTCTTGATCCAGGATTGATTCCCAATACTTTTTTTCACCATCGCTGACAGACACTTCAATCAATGGCTCTCCACCCGGTGGGTTGGCGTGGAAGATGGCGACAATCCGATAGCTCTTTCCTGACCGAAGATGGTTTTGTTCAAAGACGATCGCATTGCGCCAACAGTTTTTCTTCTGAGTGGCAGGGTCGGTGACGATCTGCAAATATTTTGAATTGAGATAACGAAAAAAGACCCGATCGGGTAAAAATGCGTAGCTGATTTTTTCCGTGCGTGATGCTCCCTGCTTGAAGAGAGAATTTGGCGAACCATGATCGGTCAATAAATCTGGGACCAATAATCCATGATTGACATCGCCCTCACGCTTGACGTGAAAAGCGACCTTGGTCACATACAAGATCTGCTCGATGACATCGATCTCATTGCGGGTATAAATCTTCTCTCGCTGGGCTTGATGGCTTTGGGAATAGTGACAGGAGTGATTCAATAACGTGATAAACTGATCATGACGGATCAATCCCTGATCATGAATCGTCGGCGGAGCCCAAAGAATACGGCGATAAATTGGTTCGATCAACCATGCGGGATTGAAGATCCATTCCCGCATCTGGGCTTGATTCTCTTGCCTGACATACTCCAGGTCACCAAAATAATGTAACACGCCGAACGTCCGGAGAATCTTCAGATATCCTTCTTCGAAATGCGGGTCTTCGGTGCGCACCGGCGAAATGGCTTCGAGATAGGCAGGATTGGTGTTGCTGAAATAAGGGACTTCATCGTCGTCAAATGACTTTTTGACCCACTGACTGAGCGGGTGAAAGGTCGGCGTAACGCGTGCATCCAGATTGGGAACTTCCTGCAACGACGTTTTGAGGAATTCTTGCAGTGTTGTCATCGCGCGATCATGCTGTTGTCTGATCTGCGACTTCCATCCCAGACCTCGATCTTCAAGCGATGCATCGTAGCCGATGCCATCGATTACGTTGAGCACCCGACAGCCATGATAGGCAGGAGTTTGTGATGCCAACTCGTTCAATCGGCTCTTTAAATTCTTATGATTCTCGCTGACTTGTTGCGGGTTCCAATGGTCATAGCCACGATCTGTGGCACGGACAAGGGGATCATTGG
>JBGSVC010000285.1:0-11463 GCA_041753175.1 Planctomycetaceae bacterium | reverse complement strand
GCCGGCTTTTATGACTATCTGGTCTGTTTTTTTGAGCACGCCAGTTCCGAAGGGTTTTATCCTGCCGAACAGCTCAAACTATTTTGCATCGACGAAAACCCAGAGGAACTGCTGATGAAAATGGATGCCTTCGTCTCTCCGGAAATCCCGAAATTTGCAAGTATCGAAAAAACCTAAGGACATCGGCAACGAGAATATGTCGCTATTCCAACGACATCGTTAGCGGTGATGCAGGCAGATCCTCGATCACGCCACGCTCCTGGAGAATGCTCGCCAATTCCGAAAGATGCGTGTTGACGTAGTCGACAACGGTCTTGTTTTTATGGCGTCGACTCTCATACACACACAATTCCTCCACAGCTTCCTGTGGGGTTTTATGCTCCACGAGCATCCGATAAGAGGCAATGACGCCTCCTGTTCTTTGGGCACCTGCGGCACAATGAACCAATACCGGCTCACCTTTTTTTTGACAGTCGACGATTTTAGAAATCGCGTGGGCATATTGTTGAATATCTCCCGTACCATCTCCTTTGAGAGGATAACGTGAAAGTTCAATTCCCAATCTCTGGGCGGCAGTAATTTCAGCTTTCTGGAATTCCCCCGTTTTGCCGGTATCGATGCCATTAAGATCAATGATTTGTTTGATCTGGTGATCCACGAGCATGCTTTCGATCAGCCACGGCGAGATCTGCCCGCTGCGGTAAATCGCCCCGTCTTCGACGACACCCCAATTTCGCGGTACAAAGCGATCTTCAAGTATTTCTTCCCAGACGTACACCCCAACGGCGACCAATGCCAGAATGGCAATCAGGTAGTGGTACCAAGCCAGACGACCGGCTTGATCGTCTTCAGAGAGCATCTGCTGTGAGGTCTGCTGAGTCGAGGAAAGTCGATCTGCGTTTGACGACTCGGCCGGAGTCATCGACTTTTGAGACTGGAGAGGGTGGGACGTTGAAATGAGCGTATCGAAAGACATATCGCATCCTTGCCATAAATCTGGTGATATTCAGACGGTTATTCTGCTTGGCAACAGTCTGTTCAGCCATACAGATCATCATGGGCGACGGCAAGGCGGCTTGCCATCGTCGGCATCGTACCACGATCGTCCATGCGGGTGAATGTGAATCAGGAAACTCAGCCATTTTCCATCTCTTTTTTCAAAGCTTGCAACTCGGCTTCCAACTCATCCCACTCAGATTGATCGGAAATGGTTGATTTGGAGATGTCAATACGAGCCTGAATTGCTGGAGAGGAAGAGACCACACCGCAAGCCAATTCATCATGTTTGCGCAGGGCTTCGCTTTTGCGGGCTTCAAGGGCTTTCTTCATGGTCAGCAAATGCTCATGAGTGGCGACGGCAGATTGCAACTGTTGTTCGAGACCTGCCACGAGCGCCAAGGCTTCCTTACGTCTTAAAAGCAGATGGCGGGCCTGATCATCACTGGCGTTTTTCAAGGACGACTTGGCCTCAGAAAGCCAGAAATCGGCCAGTTTTTGTTGCTCGAGTTGATTCTCGCGAATTTGATCCACATTGCGAGCCGCCGTTTCAACACTTCGTTTTGCTCCGGCAAGTCCTTGATCCATTTCCTGCAAGACCTGCTCCAGGGCCGCTTTGGGATCCTCACATTTGGACAAAATCGACGAGAGATTGCACGTAACAATATCTGTTAATCGACTGAAAAAAGTCATGCTGTCTCTCCAAGATTCTTCGCCCGCATGCTGTCCTGCTCCTGAAATAAAGAATGAACCAGGCTGTTTCGCCCTGCCTTGTCACTGGCAGGTAAACGTCGACATCGCGGTTTGGGATGAAATCATTAGGCTCGAAAGATCCATTTTCATGGAAAAATCAGGCGGATTCGGGTTCTACGATATTTGAGTCTCTTAAACAAGATTTCCATATCCCTCTTTCTCCAAGAGAGATTTCAATTTATCACGCGCCAGTCGCAGTCGACTTTTGGTCGTCGCCAGATTGGCGTCCATCAACTCGGCAATTTCATGAAGTTTCAAATTGCCAAAATAATGTAACGTTAGTGTTTCTCGCTGGTCTTCAGGAAGTTGTTGTAACAACTGGTGGATTCGCTGCTGCTGTTCGGTTTTGTGAGCATAGGTTTCCGGCAGACTTAAATCGTCGGCGACGTTGCTCAAGACATCGGACTGATCGGCTTTGCCGGCTTGTTTACAGTGAATAAGCGCATCGTGAGAGCGTTTGCGATAGTCGTCGATGAGCAAATTTCTGGCAACACGATACATCCAACTGGTAAAGCGGCCTAGTGGAAGATAATCCCATGACTGATTGTAGACTTTCAGCAATGTTTCCTGGGCGAGATCTTCAGCCAGATAGGGATCTCTCAGATTATCGAGGAAGAAAAAATACAACCGTTTTTGATGACGATCAACGATTTCCTGAAATGCAGACTGATCCCCTTCTTGAACCCGGATCATCAGCGCATCGTCTTCGGTCAGCTCCTGAGGAGTCGCTTGCACTGGTTCAGAGTCTTGATTGGCTTTACTCAAAGCCTTTTACCTCTTCGGATTAATGGGAAACTGCCCCCTCCTATATACACGTTTAGACTCAAAGATTGAAGTGCCAGCCCGTTTTCCGATTGCGCTTGCCAAAATGGGTGCAACGAAAGGTCAAATGGACTAACATCTTATGTGCTGAATTTCTGCTCACGAACATAAGACAACAGCTTCTCAATAAAGGACTTTGCGACAGTGCAATCGACCGGTGGACAATTTCAAATTCCTCTTCCGACGCCCTCTGCAGTCGACGTGACAATAGATGCGTCACGTGTGCTGTCCATGCATGTTCCTCCAGAACCTCTTGAGAACCTTCCTGCACAGATGCACGAGGCGCTGAGCCAACCACCTGGCTACCCGGCGCTGAGAAATTGTGTCGTCCCGGGAGATCGAGTCTGCATTGTGATGGACGTCGATTTGCTGGCCACGGATTCCTTTCTGAATACGATTCTGGAGACCTTACAAACTGCCAGAGTCAATCTTGGTGATATCACTTTGGTTTTCAGTTCTGCGTTGACGAGTTTGCAATCAACTCAACTCCGAGCCGATTTTCCAGATTTGAACCTCGTGGAACACAATAACGAAACGGCCTCATCTGAGGCTGATGAACACTCCGAGCCTGACCAACCACAACCTGACTCGCCTCAGACTCCCTTTGAGAATGATTGTGCCTACCTGGCCAGTTCTGCAGATGGTCAACGTATTTATTTGTCGCGTCATGTTATCGATGCGGATTTTGTCATTTCCTGTGGGCTGATGACCTATCATCATGCCTCTGGATATCGCACGACATCGACTATGATTTTCCCTGAGTTGTCCGACCAACCGACTACGAAAAAATACCAAGCCTGGCGGATGGATGAACTCAACCCCGAGGATGATCGCCAGTGGCGACAGTTAGCAACGGAAGTTGACTGGTTGATTGGTACTCCATTTTCCATTCAGGCGGTCGCTGCCCGACAGGGAGGAATCTCACACATCTTTACAGGGCCCAATGAACAAACCTATCAACTTGCTCAACCTCAGGTCGATCACGATTGGCGGTTTCCGCAGACCCAGCGGAGCGACATCGTATTGGCGCTCATCGATTTGCCTGCTCAAAAATGTCTCTGGAAACACTTGTCAGATGCATTGCTCTCCGCTCGACGCCTCGTCCATCGCGATGGAAAAATCATTCTCGTTTCCAATCTGAATCAGCCGCTGACAGCCGAACTCGATCTCCTCAGACGCTACGATAACCCAACAGAAGCTTTTCATGCATTGCGAAAATATTCTTCTTCTCCCGACACGATGTCGGCCATGGTCATTGCCGAAGCATTGGAATGGGCCACCCTCTATGCGCTGACCGCAGTTCCCTCAAATCTGATTGAGGATCTGTTTATCACACCACTTTCGGATGTCGCAGAATTGCAACGCCTTCTGGATGCAACGGCGGGGGAATCCTGCATTGTTCTCAATGCCGCTCAATACACGTATGCGCATATCCAATAGCAGACAAGTTGCGAATTCAAAGGTTTTCCATCCCCGGATACAAGTCGATTTAGACCCCGTCGAATGAGGCTGAAGCGGGTTGGAACCAGAGACTATTGGCTCAGTTGTTGGCGAATTCTTTGGGCGTTGTTGGCAGCCGTTTGACAGTCATCTGCCAGCACGGTGATGTGTCCCATTTTGCGACCTTCTCGGGCTTCTGCTTTTCCATACAGATGCAGATAAGTGTGAGGAGCGGTGAGCGGCACGTCCCAATTCGGTTGGCCTGCAGTCCAGACGTCACCCAACAAATTCACCATTGCTGCAGGTTTGAGTTGTTCTGTCTGTCCTAATGGCAATCCGCAGATGGCACGAACCTGCTGCTCGAATTGGGAGCACTCGAAAGCCTCAATGGTTAAATGCCCTGAATTGTGTGGGCGAGGTGCGATCTCATTGACGAGAACTTTCCCCTGAGTCGTTAAGAAGAACTCCACACATAACACACCAACGACCTCAAACTGTGACATGATTGTGCGTAACGCGTCTGTGGCCGTCGATATGGCATCTTTCGGAAAACGTACCGGACACATCGAGACATCTAAAATATGACGATCATGACGATTTTCAATTGGTCCATAGCTGACAAACGCACCATCGATTCCACGGGCGCCTATCATCGAGAATTCCGTTTGAAACGTGACGAATGCCTCAAGGATTGCTTCGTCAGTCTGCAAACTTGACCAAGCCTGGCTGAGAGATGTCTGCAGGTCGATTTTCACCTGTCCTTTTCCATCGTAGCCGGCCATCGCGGATTTCAAAACACTCGGGCGTCCGATTGTTTGAATCGCGGCTTCGAGATCATTCAGCGATCTGATGATGGCAAAATCGGGAACCGGAATGCCCAGTCTGGCGATTGACGACTTTTCACGGATGCGATGCTGAGCAATTTCTAGGATCTGATTTCCCGGTCGAACGGGAGCATGTCGAGCAACCCGTTCCACTGTTCTTGCGGGGACATTTTCAAACTCAAAGGTGACAACATCGACTCCATTGGAAAACTCATCGAGTCGTTGATCGTCGTCATAAGCCGCGATTGTCTCTTTGGTCGCAATCTGCCCCAGCGGACTATTTTCGTCTGGCGAATAAACCCAGACTCGATATCCGAGGCGTTGAGCGGCGTGAGCAAACATCCGCCCCAATTGTCCAGATCCCAGCATGCCGATCATGCTTCCCGGCTCGATCATCGACGACATTAATCCAGACTCCTGTCGTCGAGTTGCAAGTCTTTATTGTTCAACACGTCAGAAGTCTGCGATTGATGAAACTCGTTGAGTTTTGCACGCAGGGCGTCGTCGGAAGTCGCCAGGATACGACAGGCCAATAATCCAGCATTTTTAGCTCCGGCCTCGCCGATTGCCAGCGTTCCGACTGGAATACCACCCGGCATTTGCACGATTGACAGTAAAGAATCCAACCCCTGCAGCGCTCGTGATTGCACAGGCACACCGAGCACTGGCAGGACGGTTTGTGATGCCACCATTCCTGGCAAATGGGCTGCTCCGCCTGCCCCTGCGATAATCACTTTGAGTCCCCGTGACTGGGCACTCTTGGCGTAGTCAAACATCCAATCAGGAGTCCGGTGAGCGGAGACAACCTGGGCCTCGTAGGCGATATCAAACTCTTTGAGCACACGGGCTGCAGCCGACATGGTGGGCCAGTCCGACTGACTCCCCATGATAATACCCACAACGGCAGATTGTGTGCTAAGATTTGAACTTGAATTCACGACATACTCCTGGAGAGGCCGACTCCGAAAACGACGACCAGACATGTTCGAAAAAAGCCGCAGAATTCCACATATTTTGTGACCACAGCGTAACGACAATCTTTCTGAGTTGCTAGCATAAACAACGTGCAAACAAGGCACATTTCTCCTCTCTGAAGAGTCCCTCCTTTTTCTTTGTCCAGTGAATCCATCACGAATTTTTTATGATCAATCCTACTGTTCATTCTCTGCCACGGATTGCCATCGATGTGGGTAATATTCGTACGAAGTTAGGATTATTTCCTTCGCGTTCTTTGAGCAAGAGTTCCGAAGAACTCCCGACTTATCTAACAACGACAGCATTCGCTTCTGAGAGCGCTTCAGACTGGACTCAAATCTCCAGAGAGTTGAAGATCGATCCGAGAACCCCCCATCAAATTATTATTGCCGGCTCGAATCCTGTCGCGATGGAGTCTGTGATACAAGCCAGCCGAGAGTTCTGGCATGAGGAACCGCATGTCATCGTTGATCGCAGTCGGTTTCCGTTTTCGATTCAGGTCGACCAACCACAAAATGTTGGCATGGATCGTCTGCTGAATGCCATGGCCATCTTCCGTCTTAAGCCGTCAGGGCAGGCATCGATCATTATTGATACCGGGACTGCGACCACGGTTGACTTAGTCGGGGTCGATCAGGCGTTTCTTGGGGGTGCAATATTGCCGGGATTTGAATTATGTGCACGCGCCTTACACCGCTACACAGCTCAACTTCCCTTGCTGGATGTCCACGATCTTTTTGACCATATCCCTGAGGTGATCGGCAAGAATACTCACGACGCGGTCTGTAGTGGGCTCTATTGGGGACATGTTGGTGCCGTTAATCAATTAATCACACAGATGTCGGCTATTCAGCCTGAGAATTGTGCCATCTATCTCACAGGCGGGGCGGCACCTCTGCTGTCACCTCACCTCCCAGATCATACGATCTACGTCCATCATCTGGGGCTACGCGGTTTGGTTGCATTGGATAATCAGCGATGACAATGCCCTCCTCTCCGAATAAGACTTTTCAAGCCGCGTGCTTGACTCCTCCCGGCACCGGCGGAATCGCCACAATTCTTGTCAGGGCACCAATCGAACTGATATCAAGTCCCTCGGCGCTCTTTGTTTCCGCCTCCGCAAAGCCGCTTCATCTGCAACCTTTCCAACATATTATCTATGGGAAATGGGGACGCGAGGATGTCGTTGTGTGTCGACTGGATGCAGATCAATTTGAAATTCACTGCCACGGCGGCAAGGCTGCGACATCGAGAATCCTCAACGACCTATTCTCATGCGGCATTGAGAGTGTCGATCCCGCTTGCCTGGAGAGATGTTCCAAGTTTGATCAGCAGATCTTTGAGTTGATGACTCACGCGACAACCCGCAGTCAACTGGTATTGATTCTCGCCCAACAACAACTCACTTTTCCCGCCCTGCTTGAAAAGCTGATTTCCAATATTATTCCTACCCACGCAGTACTCAAAGAGTTAAGGACGTCCTTAGCCTGGACTGAGTACGGCCAACAACGGATGCGTGCTGCACGCGTCATCCTGGCAGGCCCACCCAATGTCGGAAAATCAAGCTTGATCAATGCTCTCGTGGGATATGAACGGGTCGTTGTCCATCAGGATGCTGGAACAACGCGTGACCTGGTTTCAGCGACAATTTCAGTGGAGGGCTACCCGATTGAACTCTGTGACACCGCTGGTCTGCGAGAGAGTCAAGATGAAATAGAAACTCAGGGGATTGCCCGCACTCGAGAACGATTCAACAACTCCGATCTCCTGCTCCTGATGATCGATGCCGAAAATCCGGATGAATCAATTCTTGATATTCGCGCGATGGTAAATGTTCCCTGTCTTGTGGTCGTCAACAAAACTGATCGCGCAGATTACTCCTCTTCATCTGTGGAACCCGATTTGCACATCAGTGCAAAATTAAAACTCGGCATTGAGAAACTTCAACAGAAAATTGTCTCGACGCTCTTTCCAGTTCATCCGCCTTCTGGAACCTGGGTTCCTTTGACATCAGTGCAGTCAGAGTGGTTGGAAAAACTCATCGTGGCGATAGAAAGCAGCCAATCGGAGCAGGTTTTGCAACTCGTCAATGAGATCAACCAGCCCAGAGAAATTTGATTGAATCGAATAGCGAGTCAATTGCGATGGTCTCGACTTCCTCGAAAGCCCTTTGAATTCATGGTAACATCGCATCTTGAGAGATTGACAAATGACTGCACTGTCGACTGGTCGTTATTTGAATAGTCACTACTTGATCTACCAAAGCACTGTTGTTGACTTTGAATGGTTCTCCAGACTCTAGAAAGCCCGTTCCATGCCACAACTTGGCGTTAACATCGATCACATCGCCACGATTCGTCAGGCGAGACGCACGATTGAACCGGATCCCGTCTGGGCTGCAACTTTAGCCGAACTCGGCGGAGCCGACGGGATCACGTTGCATCTGCGTGAAGACCGACGACATATCCAGGACAGGGATTTGCGAGTTCTCAAAGAAACCGTTCAGGTCAAACTGAATTTAGAGATGGCCGCCGAAGAAGCGATCACGGTCATTGCCCTCGAAGTAATGCCCGATCAAGTCACGCTGGTTCCAGAAAAGCGTGAGGAGATCACAACGGAGGGGGGGCTTGATGTCATCACCAATTATGACCGCGTGGCCCGTTGTGTTGAACAACTCCTGAATGCTGGCATTGAAGTGAGCTTGTTTATTGATGCCGACGAAAAGCAAATTAAAACCGCTGATAAATTAGCCGTCCACGCCGTGGAATTGCACACTGGTCGTTATGCCGATGCACGTAATGCAGATCAGCAACTCAAAGAACTCAATTCCTTGGCTGAAGCCGGGGAGGTCGTATTGGATCGTGGATTGTTGTTACATATGGGACACGGTCTGACATATCGCAATGTGGTTCCGATTGCAGAGATCAGCGGTGTGAGCGAACTCAACATTGGCCACAGTATTGTTGCCCGAGCTGTCATGGTGGGCATGGAGAAAGCTGTTCGAGAAATGCGGGAGTTAATTGGATAGAACTGACGTGCCTAGAGCAAATCTCACATAATTTGAGCGTGATCTGGCGGCGCGCAAGGTGGAATAAACTGTCGTTTGACGTTCAAACGCCGCCACACATACGCGGGATACGTACTAGCAGAGACATCCGGTTCACCGAATTTCTCAACACAATTACATCGGCAGGGTATCGTCAAGAGCCGTGGACTGGCTTAAAAGAGAATCAAACTCAATGAGAGTTTGGGTTTTCATGATCCCCCGGTCGTCGGGGAACGTATGGAAGGACTGCAACGCAATAGCGCCGGGGAGCGTATTGACAGTAATATAGCTGACTGCAGTGCAATCAAAGCGACTGCCGGCACTAAACTGAAATTTGAGTTTTGATTTGACCGCATCTTTAGCAATTTCTTCGTGCATGCGGTCAAAGATGGATTGATTGAGAATTTCACGCTGCAAAGCAAATCGACTGGTCGCGTAGCCTGCGATCTGGTTGTCGAACTGATGGTGATTTTTGATCCTGATGGAATGATTAAGTCCGGATAGTGGCCGTGGAAGATGGAACGATCCGAGCACTTCCGTACAACGAAATCGTTCATGACGGTATTCGATCATATGGCCATCGCGTGTCAGACATGCGATCACTCGAATTTTATAAGCATGAATAGCAAATTCACGTCGATTGACGATTTCAAAAAACTCGGGATGAATAGAGCGATCATGGAATGAAAAACCAATCTCGTCAATCTGTGGTCTGGATAAGCCTACCTTCATGGGAAATTCGCTTGAGTCCGATCTAGGGAAAATCAAAGGCTGAAACCAACCCGATCACATCACAAAACATATCGATCGATATAACACATCTCATGTATGAGACAGGCTTCACAGCAGCAACATATTTCAAATATTTGTCACTGCATTTCTCGAAGTATCCGTTCATCGTATCGATCCAGGAAAGCAATTGAAACGACGATTGTCAGAGATCTGTCAGATGACGGAAAGTCCCCTGGGGAGCAGTAATTCGTCTTGACAGGGGTAAAAAAGAGACAAAAACCTCAATAAAAATGGGATAGACTCCATTTGAAATATTCATTCTAATTGCCAGCTTGTTTTGATAAGACCTTGGATGTCGTGCATGATGCACGGCGGCCATTAAAAACTGCTGGCAGTGACAGAACTTAGTCACCTGAGTTGGAATGACTTCATGACGATGATTCAAACTCTACTAAAATTATGGCCATACATTTGGCCACATCGACGACAACTGCTGCTTTCGGGTTTATTTGCCTTGTTGATTGCGTTGTTTTGGGGTGCCAACTTATCGTTTGTTTTTCCTGTCGCCAAAGTCTTTCTGGATGGAAAAAGCCTGGCTGGATATGTCCAGGAAGAAATCGTCAAATCTGAAACGCAATGCGGAAAGATGAAATTTCGGGTCGATGCCATTCAGCAAAAACTTGAAGGCCTGAAAGAGCTCAAGCTTAGTGACAATGAATTCCGTAACGAGCAGGTTGCTCTTCTGGATGACCGTGCCAAACATCAATCTCAGTTAGCCAGCGCAAGCCGCACACTGATGTTTTATAAATGGCTCAACGCCAGCATTATCCCGTGGTTGCCGGTCGATTCTTTCAACTGTTTTGCTCTGATTCTGATCATGTTGCTGGTTGCCACGGTTTTGAAAGGGGCTTGCATTTATGCCCAGGATGCCTTGATTGGAAGTGTCGTGGAATTGGTCACGATGGATTTGAGGAAAGCCTGTTTCCGCAAAACACTCAAACTCGATTATCAAACACTCTCCCATGAAGGGACGTCTGGGTTGATGTCGCGATTTACGTACGATATCAACATTCTGGCCAGCGGACTGAGTCTGCTGGGTGGAAAAATGATTCGCGAACCCTTCAAAGCAATCACGTGTATGGTTTTTGCCTTTATGGTCAACTGGCAATTAACACTGTTGATCTCCATTTTTGTACCTATCACGGGATTCATTTTCTATCGGTTTGGCAAACTGCTTAAACGTGCCAGTCAGCGCATGATGGAAAGCATGTCACGCATTTATAAGACGCTCGAAGAAAGCTTCAGCGCCGTGAAAGTCGTGATCGCGTTCGGGAATACACGTGCCCATCGACGACGTTTCCATACGGAAAACAAAGAGTATTATCGTAAAGCAATGAAGATCGTGCGTATCGACTCATTGACTGGGCCCGTGACAGAAGTGATGGGGATGTGTGCCTTTTTTGTCGCATTGATGCCGTGTTCCTATTTATTGCTGCGTGGTACAACCTCCATCTGGGGAATCAAGCTGGCTGAAACTCCGCCTGATATTGCAACACTGGGGATGTTTTTTGCCTTTCTGGCAGGGGCCATTGATCCGATTCGGAAGCTTTCCAGCGTCTACACCAAACTCAAACGCAGCACAGCCGCTGCCGATCGCGTGATGCAATTCATGGAAACTCAGACACTCGTCAAGGAGTGTTCCAATCCCAAAACAATGCCCAAGATTTCTCGAAGTATTGAGTTTCAAAATGTGAGTTTCAGCTACGCCACTCGCGATCAGGATCGCAAGCAGGAAGCGCTGACGGATATCACGTTGACAATCGACCACGGCGAAGTCGTCGCAGTGGTTGGAGAAAATGGTTCTGGAAAGTCGAC
>JBGSVC010000284.1:0-8626 GCA_041753175.1 Planctomycetaceae bacterium | reverse complement strand
GGAAAATATCCCTATGATGAGATCCTTCCCAAACTGAAATCGGAGCTCGATGCCATCATCGAATCGCGTCAGTTGGCGAATACCTAGAACGTTCTTCGTTGAGAATTCTTCAAGGTTGGAACGTTTACAGTCGAGTATATCTGAATCAATTCACGCTCCGGAGGGTGGTCGAGCGAGCATGGAGGGAACCCGCAGAGTAGTCATCATAGGAGGCGGACTGGCGGGGTTAGCTGCCGCTGTCGGATTGGCGAAAGCGGGTATTGCGGCCACAATTCTTGAATCGCGCCCTCGCCTCGGAGGGCGAGCCACTTCAATTGTCGATCCACCAACCGGTGAGCTGATCGATAATTGTCAGCATGTCGCCATGGGCTGCTGTACCAATTTTTTTCACTTCTGCAAATTGTCCGGAATTGAACACGATTTCGTCAAAGAATCGTTGCTCACATTCATTGATTCCAGAAACAGGCAGACCCGCCTGTCGGCCAATCCGCTTCTTCCCGCTCCGTTTCATCTGGCTGGTGCTTTTCTCCGGGGCTCTTTTTTGTCGTGGTCAGAAAAAATTCAACTCGTCGCCGCTCTAAGACGTCTGACATCTTCGACCCTTTCTATGAATTCCGTTTCCTTAAAAAACAATCGCACCTACAACACGATCCAGGATTTTCTCACCGAAACCAGACAATCCTCTCCTCTCATCAAAGCTTTCTGGGAGCCGATACTCGTCAGTGCTCTTTCTGAATCTCTTGATCGAATCGACTTTCAGGCAGCCCGACAAGTTTTCGTTGATGGCTTTCTCAGTCATTCTCAGGCCTGGAACCTCTGGCTCCCCCAGGCCCCGTTAGGAGAAATCTACGGACAACATCTCCAAAACTGGCTTACCTCTCAGCAGGTCTCAATACGTCTGCAAACCGGTGTCGAACAAGTTTCCCTGACGGAAAACAACACCGCACGAATTACCTTGCGTCATGGAGATGTGATTGAAGATTGTCAGGTGATTGTTGCAGTTCCCTGGAATCTCATTGGCCAGATTTGCTCTCCAGAGCTGCTCACCTGCCTTGCGCCGGGAGCCGCTCAACTTCAATCCGCACCCATTTCCAGCGTTCACCTGTGGTATGACCGACCACTCACCTCGCTGCGACACGCCGTCCTGATAGGTCGTGTCAGCCAGTGGCTTTTCAATCGACATCTTATTCAAAAGGCGTCCCGGTCGGAAAGTTTCTCTTACCAAGTCGTCATCAGTCAGTCTCGAGAAGTAACTGACCGCCCGCAAGCCGAATTGATCACGCTTGTTTCACAGGAGCTTCTCTCGACTTTCCCTCAAACTCCGGAACCCAAACTACTCCGTGCCCGCGTGATCACCGAGCACAAAGCCGTCTTTAGTCCTCTCCCCGGGTCAAACCAGTTCCGCCCGTTTCAGGAAACCCTTCATAAAGACATCGTCCTGGCAGGCGACTGGACACAAACCGGATGGCCAGCCACGATGGAAGGGGCCGTGATCAGTGGCTATCGCGCAGCCGAAGAAATCCTCCGTCAACGGGGAATCAACATGAAATTCGAACAGCCACCTCTGGGTCGATAGACCAGACCGAATTTCTACATGATCGTACACTCCTGCTCTCATATTGTTCGCGAGAAACATGCCTACCCAAATCGGACACGATGAGTTAAATTCCTCCTCATGAAGAAACCATGGATTGTCATTGGTTTGCTCGGCGGTATGACATTGCTGGGAACATTGGGATTTCGATTCTTCGAAGACCGAACCTGGGTCGAGTCCTTATACCTGTCTGTGATTACGCTGGCGACCGTCGGCTCACGTGACCCCGCCCGTAACGATCAGGAAATGATTTTTGTGGTCATTTACCTGATTTTCGGACTCGGCGCTTATTCCTATGCGCTCTTCACGTTAGGACAACTCATCGTCGATGCGCAATTCAATCAGATGTGGGAGAAGGGACGGATGGAAAAACGCATCAACCAACTCAACGAACACTACATCGTCATTGGCCTGGGGAGGATGGGAACATCCATTTGCGAATACCTTCATAGTCGCAAAAAACCCTTCGTCGTGATCGACCGCGATGACAAACTTCTGGAACAATATGGCGAAGCACATCGTTGGATCTATCTGACCGGAGACGCCACCGATGACGATATTCTTCAAAAAGCTGGCATCGATCGCGCCAAAGCGCTGGCTTGTGTTCTCCCTTCTGATGCCGATAACACCTACGTCGTCCTCTCAGCCCGCATCCTCAATAGCAGCATGCAGATTATTTCGCGCGCCAGCGACGATAAAGCCATCCGCAAGATCACTCAAGCCGGGGCATCGCGCGTGATCAGCCCCTTCAGCAGTGGCGGCATCAAAATGGCACGATTTATGATTAACCCTCTCTTCGAAGATTTCCTCGAAATCGCCGACGACAACGGCATCGATATGGAACTGGCTGACTATCTGATCTCCCACGACTCACCTTACGTCGGAAAGATGTTACTGGAAACAGATATACGCACACGCGGGCTGATGGTGATCGGCATTCGCAAAACCGATGGCTCTAAACAGATGGCCCCACCCTCATCGACAATTCTTGATGCCGGTGACAAGCTCTTTGTGATTGGGTCTTCAAGCGCACTCCAGGAAATCCTTACCGATATGCTCCCAGTCTCCTGATCGAATGAAGTCAATAGACGCAAACAAGCTTTTAGTCTTCCCAAAACGACGGGAAGAACAGCACGAGAATGGCAAACAGCTCCAGTCGACCCAGCAGCATCATGATCGTCAGCAACAGTTTTCCCTGGATCGAAAATCCTGCGAAAGTCGAAGCCGGCCCCAACACTCCCAGACCGGGGCCAATGTTGTTGAGTGTTGCAGCAATGGCAGAGGCACAATCCAACAGCTTCTCGGCAGAGTGGTGTCCATCACGGCCTAGCCATTGTGTATCCGGTTCGATTGCCGCCAGCGTCATCCAGCCTGAAATAAATAAAAACAGTATCAACGAAAAATACACGATCACATCATGACGCAATGAGTTATCCACCGGCTGTGAACCCAGTCGTAGCGTCCTGACGATATTTGGCAGGTAGGATCGCTCCACTTCCAGTCGCATGATCTTGAAAAACAACACAAACCGGATCACTTTCAATCCTCCCGCTGTCGAACCAGCACACCCGCCAATAAACATCAGAAGTAGCAATAATCCTTTGGCGAATTCACTCCACTGGTTGAAATCTGCAGTACCAAATCCAGTTGTCGTCATGATCGTCACAACCATAAACAGACTATGACGTAGTCCTTCGAGCGGATTGGTATAGATCCCGGTCCAATACAGATTCACGACCAACAGCAAGGTCGCTGCGACGATGATCATCAGGTATGTTCGAAACTCGATATCGTTCCAAAGTGGCAACAGGCGTTGATACCAGGCTTGGGCCTTGGCCTGTCTCTTGCGTCGATAAATCATATAAAATAACGAAAAATTGCATCCCGCCAAAACCATAAATAACACCATTGTCATCTCGATCACGACAGAATCGAATCCGCCTGCGCTGCGATTGTTGGTACTGAATCCGCCGGTCGCCATCGTTCCAAACGAGTGACACAATGCCTCATACACACTCATCCCTTCGATCACAAACAGGAGCGTCAAGACAATCGTCAAAGTGGTGTAAATCTTCCATAATGCAGAGGCTGTTTCCCGGATGCGTGGTCGCACCGCTTCGTTGATGGGCCCCGTCACCTCGCGCTGCATGATCGCTTTGCCTGACGATCCCAGATTGCTCAGGATCGCCACGAACAACACCACAATCCCCATGCCTCCCAGCCAATGCGTAAAACACCGCCAAAACAACACGCACCGTGGCAGCGTCTGGGGGTTCTCCAAATCGGTGATCACTGATGCCCCCGTCGTTGTGAATCCTGAGACGGACTCAAAAAACGCATCGACAGGATTCATCAAAACGCCCGGGCTGCGCTCCACGCCGGAAAGCAAAAATGGCAACCCACCCAATCCACCGGCCAAAAACCATCCCAATCCGACAATCGCCAATGCCTCTTTATGCAGGACGTTTCCTTTGTTTCTCCGACCAATCCACAACAACACCAATCCCAGAACTACGCAGATCAAAATCGATATCGTCAGCCCCACAAATCCGCGCGTCTCAAATCTCGAAGTCTGGCTGACACCAGCAAACGCCCATGGGAGCGACAGTGTCATCGATCCGCCCAGGATCAACGACAAATAACCAAGCATCTTGCTAAGAATCAACCAGTTCATCGTGAATCCGAGTTAGCAAAGGACAAAGACAGTCCTATTGAGTAGGGCGATGTTCGTTCGTAAATGAAATCAGGCGGACCTCAAGTGTGTGCTCTTTAACCATACTCTCTTTGTAGGAAAATAAACACCATCGGCAATTCCACTTCTGATTTGACAGGGCTGCGATGGGTCATTCGACCGCCTCAAGACACAACAGGACTGTCGTTGCAAAATTCTGTTTCGAAGATCAATCTTTCCAAAACGAAGGAACGAGCAGCACCAGGATCGCGAACATCTCCAGACGACCAATCAGCATCACTGCAGAAAGCACCACTTTTCCTGCATCAGAAACTTGTGAAAAGTTAAACATCGGCCCAAAGACTCCGATCCCCGGCCCGACATTGCTGAAGCAGGTCAACACGGCAGATCCACAATCCTGCAACTTTGCTTCCAGATGATTGACATCCCCACGTGTCCACATGGTATCGGGTTCAATGGCCATCATCACCAGACTGCCGGTAATTAAGACAACCATCATCATGGCGACATGGATCACGACATCGTGTCGCAATGAATCGCTCAACGCCTGTCCTCCCATTCGCAGGGAACGCACGATATTGGGAAGAAACGTCTTCTCGATTTCCAGAAAGATGATTTTATAAAACAAGATAAACCGGATGACTTTCAGTCCACCAGCCGTCGATCCCGTGCAGCCCCCGATGATCATGATAAACAACAACGCCGCTTGTGCGAATTGCGACCACTGGTTGTAATCTTGTGTACAAAAACCCGTTGTCGAGATCAGACTCGAAACAACAAACAGAGTGTGTCGTAAACTCGTCAGATAGTCTGGATAAATACCATTCATCCAGGAATTGATCGAGACGACAGTCGTGGCTGTAACCACGATCGCCATAAATGCTCTCGTCTCGGCATCATTGAAAAGTGGAGCCAGAAAATTTCTCACACCCTGGCCAGGCACACGCTTTTTATACAACACATAATACAAAAGAAAGTTGAAGCAACTGGCTATCATAAAGACAACCATGGTCATCTCGATCCATGCAGAATTGAAATGCCCGACACTGCTGTTGTAAGTGCTGAATCCGCCCGTCCCCAACGTGGCATACGAGTGACACAAGGCATCGTAGACCGACATTCCCTGTAAAAGATAGACGCCAGCAAACAGCAGGGTCATCAACAGATAGATCCAGGATAAAATCGTTGCCGTCTCTTTGACACGCGGATGGACGGCTTGGGTTAATGGCCCTGAGATTTCCCGCTCACGCTGCATCACGGCTTTAGAAGAACTGCCAACACTATTAAGAATGACCACATACAAGACAACTATCCCGATTCCTCCAATCCAATGCGTGAAGCATCGCCAGTGCAGAATACATCGTGGTAATGTTTCAGGATTTTCAAGTTCGGCGATGATCGATGCGCCGGTCGTGGTGAATCCGGAGACCGTTTCAAAGAAAGCATCAACGACCGTAATGGGTTGACCAGGTGATGTCTCCACGCCTGCAAATAAATAGGGCAACCCTCCCAGAAGACTGGTCATCAGCCACCCTAACGCAACGATAGCCATCGCTTCTTTGTGCAACACATTGTTTTTATGGTGACGTCCCAGCCATAATAACACCCCTCCGACCACAGCGCATATGCCCATCGCTGTCAGCAGCCCAATGCATCCTTTAGTCTCAAATTCAGTTGCTGGACTAGTCCATGGAAACGCAAACGGGAGTGACAAAGCCATCAGCCCGCCCAGATTGAGCGCAAGGTAACCCAGCATCCTGCAAATGATCATCCAGTTCATTGTCGTCCCGCCAGCATCACAGTTGTCGATTCACAGATGTCTTTGTTGCCATCAATCTCGCCCATTACTGGCAATTACAACATCCCTGATGCTTTGACGTTGATCCCTTTGAGCACCATCTTTAGTTCTTCCGGATTCGGCGAAATCTCCAAGGCATCAGCGCGACTGATAATCTCCCGATCAATGAAGCTCTTCAAAGAGTCATTAAACTGCTGCATCCCCTCTTCTTTACCAATCCGAATCGCAGCAGAAAGTTTCTCATCCTGTTCTTCCAGAATTAATTTCCTGACCGTGGGGTTGAACAACATGATCTCCACAATCGGCACACGCGAAGGTTCTTCGACAATCGTCTTGAGAAGCTTTTGTCCCACGATGGCTTTCATGTTAAAGGCCATCGAACTTCGCAATGCCGCATGCATATCCATGGGAAACAAATCCAGAATACGACCAATCGTACTCGGAGCCGAAGAGGCGTGAATTGTTCCATAAACAAGGTGACCCGTCTCAGCAGCATGTAACGCTGTCTCGAAGGTCTCCATGTCCCGCATCTCACCGACCAGCATAATGTCGGGATCCTGGCGAACCGCATGCTTCATGGCGATCTTGAAGTCTTTAACGTCCCCCCCGACTTCCCGTTGATTAATCAAACATTTATCAGGTGTGTAGATGAACTCGATCGGATCTTCGATCGTTAACACATGTTTGCGATAGTTGTGATTGACCCAATCGAGCATCGAGGCAATCGTGGTTGATTTCCCCGAACCTGTCACACCCGCCAACAACACCATTCCCTGATCGTATTTGCACAGATCCTCCATAATCGGAGGCAAGTTGAGCTTCTCAAACGGTGGAATACTTCGCTCAATCTTCCGGGAAACCATCCCGGGATTACCCAACTGAATAAACAGATTCACACGAAAACGCCATGGGACACCATCGTGTTCGACAACATACGCAAAGTCGCAACCGCCGTTTTCTTTGAAAATATGTTTATTACGCTCGTCCATCATCGGCTCGAACATTTGATACATTTTCTCTTTGGAGATCGGCTCCATTTGAGTTTCTCGTATCGAACCTTTGATGCGAAACATCGGTGGTTTGCCCACTTGCAAGTGCAAATCCGACGCCTTGAGTTTGATCATGGCGCGAAAAATCTGATCGACCTCATTGTCGGCCCGACCCACACTGGGGTTTGAAGGCTTCGTTGCTGATGTGGCTGTCGCGTCACTGTTGGGGGTGTCCTGAACCGTCGCCATGCCTGTTCCTTCTGAGATCTGCATGTCTCATCAGATTGAAAACCATTTTGAGAACTTGCAGAGTGAATATCGAAACGCTGATCCTAAAGACTCGTCTTTATTCTCACCTCAAAGACTGACAGAGTCAACGATTCAACTCAAATCGATTCTACCCGGTCACGATCTTTGATCTGATTGTCCGACTCTTTGAGTTGCTCACGGAGAAAACTGCATCCTTCCAAACTTCTACAATGTGAACGATTTGAATGATTTTAGAAGGCCCCGTTTTCCATGATTTCACGTCGTGATCGCACAGTAAATCAAAAAATTCAAATTGACAATCAATTCAGTCACCCAACCCGCCAGAACTTGTGGCTTTTAAGGATTATTTCCTGTTAATTCGCTCTGCGTTTCGTTTCTTACTGAACTAATGACTTGGAACACATTCCGATCAGGCATTGTGTCGATAATTGAAGATAGCCGTTCTCTGTTTTCACAAGCGATTATTCAGACATCAGAAAATCGATCATGATTTACAACCTGCCAGCAGACAATCAAAACCAACCTCTTGTGGACGCCCAGCAACTCATTGACGAAATTGCTCTTCCTGAAAAAAAGATGACGTCTGCCGTCTCTACAGATGAACTGGAAAAACTGCTATCCGAATCACAAATGATGAAGGCTCTCAACAACAAAAATCCGTCTCATTCCCCGCCTGAACTACAGGGATCAGCATCGCATGCCCATCCCGTCGTCGCCGAAATTCAGCACCAACCTGATTGCACGAAGGAAAATCTCGAGAGAACGAAAACGGATGGAATTGATCAGGCCAAAATCACTTCCCATTCCATCGATCCGCTCGCGTTGGCTCGTATGACGGCATTACAAAACGCCTACGCATTTATTGAATTCACATCCGATGGCCATATCGTATCCGCCAATGAAATCTTCCAACACGTTATGGGCTACGACCTCAAAGATCTCGTAGGTCAGCATCATGCCAAATTTTGCGATGAAAATTATACCCGCACGAAAGAATACGCCAGCTTCTGGAAGCGTCTGGCAGCCGGCGAGACGTTTGTCGACGAGTTCAAACGCTTTCGCAAAGATGGTTCAGAAATCTGGTTGAAAGCCTCCTATCTTCCCCTCTTTGATGATCAACAGCAGGTGGTGCGCGTGATCAAGCTGGCCCTTGATATTACCACTGAAAAACTTCGAAATGCAGATTTCAATGGCCAAATCGCCGCGATCAGTAAGTCTCAAGCGGTCATCGAATTCCGCATGGATGGCACCATTCTCACAGCCAACGAAAACTTCCTGGCCAC
>JBGSVC010000283.1:0-5956 GCA_041753175.1 Planctomycetaceae bacterium | reverse complement strand
CTTTGATGAAGCAAATTGGTCCATTGAGTTCATAGACGAGCTGCGACCACCGAATTGACTCTTCAGCTTTGGGCACGGTCGATTGAACCAATTTTCTTAATTCGCTGACAACCCCACCTTGCCAATTCCCAAGTCGCTTGATGTATTCATCGACGGATCTGGGCATTTGGGGATGTTTGCTGATTAATTGTTTGTGTCTCATGCGCCTTAATCTATCGCACAAAATCTGAACATCAAGAAAAAACTGCAAACACTTTTCTTGATGCGAATTGGTCTCGTGATACTGCCAACAAAATGTGAACACCGCCAGTTGGACTCTATGGAGTCCTACACTGACAGTCTCCTTGCCCATCATGTTCGCACAGGCTTTCTCTTCCAGAACATCAGTGATTTTCGGAATGCCCATAAAAGCCAGGCCACAATTCCGATGTCCGCGAGAATCATACCGGTCATGGCTAAACTCCAATCGCTTTCAGATGGAGTTGCCGGTTTGGCCTTGGGCTTTTTCAGCAGCCATAATTTGGGTAGTCCTATCTTCATTCCCACAACTGTCCAATTAACGGACCAAGAGGACGTGTCTTCCAGCCGTGCAACCATCGCCGTCACATTGGCCAGTCGCAATTGTGCACTGGTCACATAATTGATTTCGGTGTTGTTGGATTGAGAAAAGGCGAATGCATCGGGCAAATCGTATTTTACGATCTGATACAACCCTTTTTTAATTTCAGAATCCAGAGCAGAGGTATGAAAGACGAACCCATCGACAAGGTCATTATTCTTCATAGATTCCTCAATCTCTTCTTGAATGCTCGTCAAGACTGGTGTCGCCGACGTCGAAAATGCTTGCCACTCTTGAACAGAGGCTTTGGACTGCTGGAGTTCCGAGCAACGTTCGACCATTGTCGAGACGACCAAATACATTTCGCCAGCGGGCGTGGACCCAACATCCATGCGTCCTCCAATCGCACACAGCGTAATGATCCCACACGCAGCCAAAATGGCATATTTGCCCCTCGTCGTCAGAAAGAATCCGACCCCCGCAGCCAATCCATTGATCAATCCATCCCGAAGATTCTCCATTGCTCGTGACACGGATTTCATTGAATCCGAGACCGATGTCTGAGAATCGCTGCCGGCCATAGCTCGCTGAACCTGACGTCGATGCATATCATGCAACACATCATCGGCTGATCGGGAAGCGGAACGATTGCTGTGGAGCGAGGATGGTGATCCAACCAGTTCCATCACTTCTGTTCCTGACAACCACTCTCCTTTCTCGCCTAACTTGAGTCGATCGGAGGCTTTGATTTTTTGAGCCACGATGAGCCCTTCCACATCGGACGTGGCAAGGGGGCCGTAGAGTTCAGCTTTTGTTTCCCAATACCAGTGTTCATTCATGGGAGTGCTCCCGAGTTCAAGTGAGACGTTGAGGAACGGGTTTGTTGAAACATCCAGGTCAAGATTTCGTCAGAATCTTTCAGGGCAGGAATCCAGGCGCTGTGACCGGCATCGGAATATTCTGTGTAGTGCGGTTGTCCCCCAGCTTCGCGAAGTGCTTGAATCATCGCCTGGCTTTGCGTTACCGGAACCACGGTATCATCAGTGCTGTGGACATTCCACAGAGGGGTTCTGATGAGAGAAGAGACGTGCTTTGAGTCACCGCCCCCCGCGATAGGAACGACCGCCGCTAAGCGATCTGGCACACTACTGGCCAGATCCCAACAGCCATAGCCACCCATCGAGTTCCCGCACAGATAAACGCGTGCACGGTCAGCAGATTCGTGATTCAACACGTCATCCAGCATCGCCAGAATCGGGTTATGTTTTGGGTTGGCTTTGTCATGCCCACCAAGTTGATAATACGATGACCAGGAATAATGTTCCGGACACTGTGGCACGAGCACATAGCACGGAAACTGACTACGGTAGGGCTCCTGAGCCATTAGTAATGGTAATGAACGTAACTGACGGACATTGTCAGATCCTCTGGAACCAGAACCGTGCAAAAAGATAAAAACGGGATATTTTTTCTGTGTTTGACCCCCAGGTGGACAAAGAAGGCGATACCAGAGTTCGACTTCCCGGCTGTTGTCAGTCAGTTTCATCGGTACGGTCTTAAACTGAAACTGGTACAAACTGAATAGGGGGATGCGATGCTGCTGTGATAAGTCGTATTTTTCCCACAAGTCGAATCCAGCGTAGGCGACCACATTGGCGGCAACCCAAATCAACAGGGTCAAGAACATCTGTGGAACAGTCAGCGGGAATCGTTTCATAACAACTCCCTGTCTTCGTCGCCGGTTGCCGAATTGTCTGGATGCGCAAACGCCCTGCGCTTTTGCATTAGTTTGAGCCCCAGCCGCACAACAATGCCACCAACAACCAAAGCCGTCACAGTGATGAGATTCCATGGCCATCGCAAGTATGAGGTCAGCCAGGATCTACGTGATCGATATTGATGGAGTTCCCAGGGCTTGTCAGATTCGATCGTGTGGTCAGCAACAATCAGAGACTCATACGTGACATCAGGCTTAATCAATAGGCTTCGATTAATCACAACTCTTTGAGCATCCGACTTTACCAACAACTGCTCAGCATCCTCACTGCCTGCGGTAAAATCAACAAGATAGGTACCATCCTCCCAATTGACATCAAAAACACTTGAAGGAACTGACGTGATGTTCTGAGACTTTCGCCTTTCAATTTCTGCGTACCCTAGAACATCTCCATTGGTTGCACCTACATATACACTGCAACGCGTTGGCAAAGAACTTTTTTCAACGGACTCTTCGTACATGATATCATACTGGCGAAATTCATTTGTTGAAGGAATGATCAACCGTGCGACGGCGCAGTTCCGCTGAGTATCAAGAAACACAATGACTGGCTGCAGAATATCTGCTGTTTCGGGAACATTTTCTTCGAAGATTCTGAAAGAATGATCGTCTAAACATGCTTTTTCCCGAAATGATTTCTCAGCAACAAGCTGCCAAACTTTATTGAGCAAATAGTTTGGTCGCGTCATGAGAGCAACAAGCAAGTACTCGACAGGCAAACGACGGTCAAAAACATCTTTTGTTGGTAACATGACGGCCTTAGGATAGCTGGAATCATCTTTTAGCCACAATTGGGTCAAAGTCTGATCATTAGCAATCAGGACATATTGTTGACGATTTGGTATGTTCATCGGTCTATAGAATCGGTTGGCTAAAGCATCTTGCCAGCCTACCGCTCGTGCTTGCCGTTCTGCAAAAAACATCAGATCTTTACCCTTGAAGTAAGGACCTTGATTTTTTACATAGACCAAAGGGTAAGAGTAGCCTTCAATCCGAATCAGATTGTCAGAAGCAATGACACTTAAGATTGTAGGGTCAACGCTATAACTTTTGGGTATCGGCGACTCAGGATCAAGGAGGAATTCATCGTTGTCAAACTTTAGTTCTAACTCAAGATTTTGCTCGTTCGCTTCGGTATGATTGGGGGGGGCATGGAGCAACAGCATGATTGACTGTAGCGACTCGACCGGCTGGGCTTGTAGCGCATACGTATGATACAGGACGCTGGCGAAGATGATCCCAATTTGGAAAATGCAAATTCGCATCATTCATTCTCTATTAATCGATGTCATTAGCCAGGTAAGCGGTCGCCAGCACATTCGGCGTATTCGTAGCTCAGACCCCACTGGACCTGCAGGAGAAAGACTAATTTTCCAAGTTTTGATTTGACTTGCAGAAATAGAATGCACTGCTGCAGGGAATCCATTGATCATCACATTAATCTTATCGTTCTCGAGGCGAATTCTAATATCATTCCAACCGAACTCATCTAATTGATTCTGAGCTCGTGACTTGACATATTTGAGGAGATTTTGTGGATATATAGACAGCAACGCGTGGCCAGCGGATGAAAAAGGAAGATGCAACACGATCTGATCAGGAGAAGTCAAACTCTCGAAATGAATACAAAAAGTCTGATTGGCTTTATATTTTAGATGTACATGGAAATCGATCAGATTGGGAAATTCGCCGCAGTCATGTAACTCAGTCGACCCATTTGCGCTAAAAATTATTTCCTCACCTTCCTGCGAAACGGATCGGTTTTCTCCAAAACCTTTAAACTGGACCAGACGAAACTTCTCAGTTTCACGCTGATTCTTTTCTTTGCTTTGACTCAAAAGCCATTCAAATAACGCTTTGTTACGATAGCCTTGTTCCCAGACATTGTGACCTTCTTTGTGGAACTCGGTGTAAATAGGAGTACGACCTAATTTCAGTTGATTTTGTTCAAATTTCCGGTTGGCGTCTACTAAGCCTTCGGTATCACCTTCATTACAAAAATGCCATACTGGTAGATTAGAGTCAGCAATCGGGTCAGTATTGCCCCCACTACCACAGAGGGGAACGAGCGCTGCGAATCTTTCCGCAAATGCAGACCCAATAGCAAATGTCCCGCTGCCACCCGCGGAAACTCCCGTCAAATAAATCCGATCGGTGTCAATATTATATTTTTGTATCACTTCATCTAAAACCATAAGTGCATCTTTCGCACTCACGCTACTAGTGGACCAATTTCGGTCTTCTGTACATTGTAGTCCAAGTACGACAAATGGAAATTCACGGCGAACCTCCCAAAGGGGTAATCCGAAATTGACACTGATAGGCACTTCTTGATGTCGTTCCAATCCCCCCCAATTGAGATAAACTAGCAGTGGCAGTGGCCCTGAGTTCAAGCCTTTGGTTGGGATGAATTCAGAATATGAAAAATGATGAGCACTTCCCACCGGATAAGGTCTTGAATAAAACCCACGTAAATCAGAATTAAGAGGTTTATTATTTTCTGATGAGCCAAATTTGATGGAATAGTCACAACCAGATAGTAAAATCAGTAATGGGATAATACAGTTCCAAAACAGTAAGATTTTCATTTGATCTCTATTGAATTAATGCCTGATGCCGCAATTACTTTTATTTTGAAGTGGAAAAGCATAGCAAGAATTCTGTCCTCATTTATGAAAAGCTCTGCTAATACTTAGAATTCTCCTACAACTTGACCATCCGCAATCGATATCAGCATTTCGAAAACACTATTTACTTCGTGCTCTTGATCATCTTCCGTGCGGAGTTCGATATTTTGATTAATAAATCGGACTGCGCCATCTCCTAAAAGAAATTGTGCTCCGCCTCGATGCAGACTAGAGAATCCTTGCCTGCCGTCTTTATCGAAGCAACTGATTCCACAGGTGTCCGTGGAGTTGATTCCTCCTTTTGCACCGCCCGCTACCTGAATTAAACCCTGTCGAAAATGATGGTTATTCTCAACATCATGATTTCCGTTATGCCCGAATAACAATCCTGCACTTAAATCTGTAGTTCCTAAAATGTAGGCTCTTTCTCCGACTAGCAAAGTTGACGACAGCCCATCTTTAATATCAGAAAAAGATATTTCACGAATTTGATTCTCTTGAGTATCAGTCGCGAGCGTAAATGCACCATCCGCGGCCTCTCTCCTCACGGAACTAGAACTATTAGCACAAATGTAATTCGTCATTGCCGTTTCCTTTGTAACTCCGGGAGCGTCCCGATTCAGTTTGTAAACGTCATTTAAAGGGGGACCGATATCAGATGGACAACGAAAAGTACTAATCGGTTGCTGCATTGCAGCTACTTTTTCATCGTTAGCAAGGTCTTGATCGAGCCTTATTTGCCCCGGTTGTAAAATATCGTAAACAGCGGCTTGATCTAGGTATGGTAACAGCATGACCGACCACCCATATGATGCGTAAGTTTGAAAAATGATGCTTTTGGGGCCAGGCGGCTCGCAACTATAGCTTATGGCAGGAAGCAAATTATGGACATCATGATATTGGTGCAATGCCAGCCCAATTTGTTTCAAATGATTTTCACATGTAGAACGACGAGCCGCTTCGCGCGCCTGCTGAACAGCGGGCAACAGCAGA
>JBGSVC010000282.1:0-3631 GCA_041753175.1 Planctomycetaceae bacterium | reverse complement strand
GGGTTTTTGACCGGGACATAACCTGCAAACCAGGCGTGGTCGGGTTTGTTGCCTCCGACTTCAGCCGTTCCTGTTTTGCCAGCGATTTGTATTTCCGGGAGTCGTACGGTTTTATAACCTGTCCCATCGTGACGGGCAACGACAGCGGCGAGCCCTTCCTGAACCTGCCTGATCGCCCCAGGCGAAAGGCCGGCGTTGTGAGACGCGATGGGGTGATGAGGATGATGAACCAGATGAGGAGTCACGAGCTGACCACCGTTGGCGATGCAGGCCATGACACGGGCCATTTGTAGCGGAGTGACTTGCAGGGTCGACTGTCCGATCGAGAGGCCCAGCGACTCGCCGGGTTGCCAGGCGAGCTTTTGTTGTTTGTAACTTTCCGGTGAGGGAACATACCCTGATTTCTCGTTAGGCAGATCGATCCCAGTTGGGCGACCAAGGCCAATCTTGTGAGTCGCCTCGATGAGCGGCTGGATACCAACGTGACGAATACCTGAAAAGAAATAGACGTTACAGGATCGAGCCAGAGCATCGACGAGTTGCGTTGGTCCATGCCCGACGCCATAGTGTCGATAGATGAAACAGCGAAATTGATCAGGTCGGTCAAGGTAGCCCTGACAATCAAAGTCTTGAGCGGGATTCCAGCGACCAGATTCGATGAGCGCCAAAGCGGTGACGGCTTTAAAAGTCGAACCGGGAGTGAGCTGGGCTTGCAGCGGTCGCGCCAGAAGTGGCGAGCGTTTGTCGTTGAGAAGAAGTTGCCAGTATTCGGGATCTCCGTCAGCAAGAAGAGAGAGATCGGGGCGCGGTGCACAGGCAGCGGTGAGCAGTTCGCCGGTGTGAACATTCATGACAACCACGGTGCCACCGGTCATTGACTGAGTGTCCTCCAGCGGGGAGATCAATGTCTGGGCGACGGGGGTGATGAGTTCGTCGAGCCAGGTTTCGATGCGTTGTTGAAGTCGGGCATGAATTGAGATCGTGACATCGTGACCAGATTGTGCCGGAGAAAGGATGCGGGATTGACCGGTTTTCAGATCAATTTCACGAAGACCGGGTTGTCCTGCCAGTTGAAGAGCCTGAGCGAGTTCGATGCCAGATTGACGTTGAACGTGAGATTGTCCCCATGGATCGGTGGATTGCTTTTTATAGCCGACCAGATGAGAGGCGAGGGTCTGTTTGGGATAAATGCGCCGCGTGGCGATATCGATACTGACACCGGGGTAGCGGTTGGGGTGTGCTTCGATCTCAAGAATCGCTTCGCGGGGGAGGTTCTCCAGAACCAGATGTGATGAGAGTTCCTCTTTGAGAATGAGATCGTCTTTGTCGTGTCGAGCGGGAGGCTGGGTGAGTTCATCGGAAATTGTCTGTGACAATGAAGAGACGAATTGTTCCGTGGATTCCAGCAGGTTTTGAGGTGTTTGAGCCAGCGTGTTCGAAGGAGCAGTGGCGATTGCGCGCTGCTGTTTTTTGAGCAGGATGTTGGCTTTCATCTTTTCGATACGCAGTTGAATACTGTTACAGCGCTGTTGAAGTTCAGAAGGCCGGACGCTGGCAAGGATGGCCAGATCCTGCCACATCTGGTCGCGTCGTGCGATGAGTGTTTGTGTGGCCTTGGCGATGAGTTCGGGGTCTCGTCGCTGCGATGATGTGAGTTGAGAATTAATTTGAGATTTAATCCAGCGTGGGTCGGCAGGCTGTTCCAGCCAGCGATAATGAACGAGGACTTGAAAGGTCTGATGGTCGTAGGCCAGAACCTGACCGTCAGAGGAAAGAATGCGGCCATCGATGGCTGAGATGGGTTCTTGCGTGTATGGCTGAAAGTCTTCGTGGGATGTGAAGGCGGTTGTCAATTCGATCTGCAGATACGCCAGTCGCAAGGCGATGAGCATGACTGCTGCGCAAAACGCTAACCATACCAGAATCAAACGCAGTGCTGAATTGCGTGACCGGTGTGCAGGAGCATTTTGTAGGCAGGAGAGTATGGACATTGTTAAAAGATAATCGGAAAGGACAACTTGTGATTATGGAGTAGACGCCTGGGGGAGATTGCGGTTGTTGACAAAAAGGTTGGCAAGGCCCAGGACGATTATCATCCAGACGGTCATGACGGTCATGGTTTTGATCCCCACATAGAGGGATGGGAGAATTGGCCGAGTGAGGACGTTGGTGAGAATTTCAGAGGCTCCCTCTGGGGAAATCTGGCCTGCAGGTGGAGAGAGCAACAATCTGGTAACAATCAACAGATAATCAGTACCGGCGACAATAGGGACGCATGCCAACAGCCAGACAAAGGGGAGGCTGAGCCAGGATTTGACGGTCGCGTTTGAGACGAGCAAGGCCAGAAAGGTCAGCAGAAACATCATGGTTCCAGGAATCGCCTGATATTGCATTTCAACGATCAATCCGATCACGACGCTGGCAGTGACGGCATAGAGAGGCCCGAACCAGCGGAACGCCAACATGATCATGGCGGGGCCCAGACTGGTGGCGAAATGGCCTGAGGGAGAGGCTAAGGAGGCCAGCGAACCTTGAAGGGTGAGAGCCAGATAGGCTGTCAATAAAAATGTCAGCATGGAAAACATGATTGGCAGCCTGTGATGGAGATTCGAAAAAAGATCACGCGTCTTTCTGAGCGATCATGAAGGGGAGCGACTAGTTTGCTGATGAAAGGCGGGGGTTAATGTGTTGGACGATCTGAACTGTTTGCGGGAGGGTTCCGTTCCAGATGGGAGTCACGTGGATCGTCCAGTCGGGTTGTCCGGGAGTCAGTTCGAGCCTGGTGACGGTGCCGATGAGTGCAGGCTGATCCTGTTCGTTTTGGGAGACTGCCGTGATCACCAGATCGCCGGTGGAGAGAGGGGTTGTTTGAGGGATGTATTTAAGTTGACATTCCGATTGACCTGTCCCATAAAGGCTGCCGACATCTGAAGAAACAAAGTGGTCTCCTTCCTGATGTAGGATCTGTGCGATAGCTCGAAAGCTGGGATCTTGCAGAACCTGGATGACAGAAGTCGTCTGGCCAACAGATTTGATTCGACCGATCAGTAGATGGCCTTGTCGGATCATTTCGTCGCCGAGGAGCTGGTGGTCCTGGCCGAGGTCGAGTTGAAGCTCGTCTTTGGCAGGGGAGGACTTCCAGAGGACGGGTGATTCGAGGGCGACTTGATTTCGAGAACCGACGTTGGCGATCATTTGAAGATGAGATGCCAGAATGCCTTCACGAGCCAGAATGCGGGCATCGAGGAGTTGAACTTTCTCCAACGGGATCGAGGATTTGATCGTCTCGAAAAAGGCCAGTTTGTCTTGCAGACGACGGGCCTGTTCCTGAGATGATGTCAGCCTTGTGCGAAGTGTCGCCAACTGGAGTTCGTGTTCGACATTCACTTGAGATTTTTCCTGAGCAGCGATCGCAGTGAGGGTGGATTGAAAACGTGAATTCACATCCGACTGGATGCGTGTCAGGATGGATTGTCCGGGAGCCAGACTGTCGCGGAGAATTTGACGAACGAGTTCCATATGACGGGGCGGGATCAGCATGATGATGTTTCCCACGAGCAGGGGAAGCAAAGCGATGCTCCAGAACTTCAGTCCCGTCCGAGGTTCACGAGGATGGTGAGAAGAGGATGAG
>JBGSVC010000281.1:0-6848 GCA_041753175.1 Planctomycetaceae bacterium | reverse complement strand
CTTTACGAGAAATCATCAACAAATCTGAAGGCCGGAGGAGTCTTGTCTCATTAGAAGATCCGGTGGAATGTCTGGTGCCAGAAGTTGACCAGACCTCGGTGAATCCTCGAGGAGGGATGGACATGATGACAGGATTACGATCCATGGTCCGACAAGACCCCGATGTCATTATGGTCGGCGAGATACGTGATCGTGACACTGCGGAAACCGTCTTTCAGGCCTCACTGATCGGAAATCTGGTGTTGACGACGTTTCATGCCGGCTCTTGTACGCGGGCCCTGAGTCGACTTAACGATATGGGGATCGAGCCTTACTTAATTCGCTCTGGCTTGTTGATTGCATTTTGCCAACGATTATTGAGACGTTTATGTACGTGTCGAGAAATTGAAACTGTCGACCCGTCTCTGACGCGCCTGGGATTGGACACCTGCGCCAAACCCGTCGGATGTGAGAAATGTCGGGGGACGGGATATTGGGGCAGGGCGGTCATCTCCGAAATGCTCAATCCCGATGAACCGCTCGTCGCTCAATCGATCCTGAAAAGGCTGGACGTCATGTCACTGGAAGAAGTGGCGTTGAAAACCGGGATGATCAATCTCAGATCGCGGGGGGTGGAATTGGTTCGTCAACAAGTCACGTCGCTGAGTGAAGTCATAAGAGTGTTAGGATCGGAACTGGTGAGCCTGCCCAGTGTTGACAATTGTGAAGGAGCCGGTCAGTGAGCCAGTCACGAGGATGTCTGACATTGCGGGAGATGACGGAGGTCAATGATGTGTTGATTCCTCTGACATCGAGCGGTCGTCCTCTGGAAGAAGGAGTGCGGATGTTTTTACCGCAATCTCATGGGCGAGTGAAACACATGTTGCAGTTACTGCATCACAAGCTTGACTTGGGAATTCCGCTCGATGAAGCCGTGCAGGACGATGCCCTGATGTTGCCGGAGGTCTATCAGACAATGGTTTCGGCGGGGATGGTCAGTGGGCGATTGCCTCAGATTCTGGAGATGTTTTCCGTGACTTTGGACAAGCTGATCTCCATCCGACAGCAAATCGGACGGGCAATGATTTATCCGTTTTTGGTCTGCCTGACGGCCTATCTGTTGTTTATTTATACGATCGTGATGATCGTGACCAGATTCGAAGATTTCTTTGTTGATCAGCGTGATCCGCTACCTGGAGCTTTGGTGATCATGGTTTCTCTCCGCGATTCCGCGTGGAGTTGGTGGTGGATTCCACTGTTGATCATGATTGTCATGTGGGCCTGGTGGCTGTTGACCAATGATGGACAGTGGTTGCAGCGTGGCAAGCAGGTGCCAATGAAAATGATTCCTGGCTTAAAAGGTGTGCTGGCCAATTTCCAGCGAGCCAATTTTGCCAGACTCCTGGCCATGTTGCTGCAGGAGAATCTGCCTTATCAGCAATCGTTGATGATGACCGCACAAGCCACAGGGATGACCGAAGTCCTGGCTGTCCTGGAAAGGGACGATATTTCAACGTCGAAGTCAACAGGTGGGGTCTTGCGAGACCAGTTGTCTCCTTACCTGGCATGGGTCATACAAACGGGACAGGAATCCAATAACGTCATTACCAGTCTGCAAAATGCCGCATCGCTTTATCAGCGTCGTGCAGAGCGGATGTTGTTGATTTTTCAGTTAGTCTTTCCGGTCGTCCTGTTGGGGTTGGTCGGTGGGGCAGCGACATTGATGTATGCCCTGGCAATCTTTGTGCCCATAACCCAGACCTTCGAACAGCTCAGCCAGATCGTGATCGGGAGGGGCTGGTGATGGCAAGTTTTCAATATCGTGGATACGACCAGACTGGCGGCGCCGTCACCGGGATTGTTGAGTCAGAAAGTTGGAATGATGCACTCCGCTTGTTGCAAGACAAGGGTTATCGGATCGATGATCTGGATCAAGTCTCCGAAAGCACGCACGTTGAAAATGTCCGAGGAGAAGAAGTCAGCAGTCGATTGACACGATCTGACGCACAGAAGCTGGCGACTCAACTATCCGAACTGACTGCCGGGGAATTGCCGATTGGACCGGGGCTGAGAGCGTTTTCCGAAGAGTTTTCGCCGGGTGTATTGAGTCAAAACCGGCTCAAGCAACATTTGCTCAATTTGGCAGATGCGCTGGATCGAGGGGATTCGATCGAAGAGGCACTCTCGAAAGAGGGGGCACCCCACGATCTGATGGTCGCGTTACGGACAGGAATTCTGGTCGGACAACCTGACCGGACGCTGGCGCAATATGTCACCTATACCAAAGCGACCGAAGAATTGTGGGTAAGGCTGGCACTCGGGTTGGCATTTCCTCTCATCATGTTTTGCCTGTCGATGGCTCTGTTGATCATGATCCTGGTTGTCATCGTGCCTCAGTTTCGAGAGATTCTGGATGACTTTGGGATAGAACTTCCCTGGCTGACGAGGATCGTGCTGGATCTTTCCAGTCTGCTCTTGGACTATGGCTTATGGTTGATTCTGGTTCCTTTTGTCTTGGTATTGGGTTGGCAGCAACTCAAGAAAGCGTTCCCGCGAAAGTTTTCGGGGATGTGGAGATGGGTGCCCGTCTATGGATTGATTGTGCGCGGGATTGTGATGTCTCGCTTTTGTTATGCGTTGTCATTTTTAACAGAAAATCAGGTAGAACTGCCGATCGGTTTGCGATTGGCAGGAGAATCCTGTGGTGATTATCAAACGAATCAACAGGCAGAAGTCTGGGCCAGGGAAATGGAAGCGGGCAAAAGTCTGGAAGAAGCCAGCTACGGCATGCACGGATTTCCTCTGGAGTTGTTGCGTATCTGTCAATGGGAGTCGCAGCCGGAGATTCTAGCCAAGTCACTTAATTCCCTGGCTGAAATGTATGCCGCTCGCGCTCGAAACTGGACGACACTGTTGATCTGGCTACTTGAGCCGTTGATCGTGCTGACCAGCGGAGTGCTGTTTATTTCGATCGTCGTCGCCATGTTCATGCCGATGGTGAGGTTGTTGAATGATTTGTTTTAACAGTCTGTTGAAAATCGACTTCGAGTCTATTTTCAACACTCCAAAAACTCCTGAAACCAGGCGATTTGATGATTCCATCCGGGAATCTATCAGCCCTTTGAGAAAATCAATAGGCTGTTAATGGAACGTTTCTCAAAGTGATGTCGAATTCATGAATATCCTCATACGTTTTCTTCTCTTTTTGTGGGCCGTGTGCGTCGTGTATCTCGTGATATTCACGGGACCCTTCGGCGTTTTACTGTTATTTGTCTGCGGCATGCTTTCCGTATTTTTCTGGAACATGCTGGCAACACGAAAACTCTCCACGTTATGGCTGGTGACATCGGCGGTACGCAACGAGTTGCCGTTGGCAGAAGTGCTCGAAGGGCATGCGCTGGAATTTGGCGGGAGGCGGAGTCGCGCGATCTTGAAGATCGTCAAAAAGCTCGAAGAGGGATCCTCTCTGGCGGAGGCGTTGCCGTCGCGACAACGGATCTTGCCCGAGGAAGGGCGACTGGCGTTGATGGTCGGGACCGAATGCGGAACTCTCAAAGAGAGTCTGGATGATAGCCTTGATTTAGTAAAGTCTCAATTTGAACGCAAAACGCAGGTGCAACAGTATGGTGCATTTTATGTGGCGTCATTACTGATCTGGATGGGTTTGATCGTCTCGTTCATCATGGTGTTTATCATCCCCAAATATAAAGAAATCTTCGCTCGTTTTGGTGTCCAGATGCCTGATGCGACCATGTTTGTCATTGAGTCAGCCGATTCCGTTGCGTGGGTACTCTCCGGTTGGTTTTTCCCGCTGGCGATCTTTGTTGGACTGATCTCGCTGCGGCTTTACTGGAGGTATGACCCGGCGGGCACATTGTTCGGATTGCTGACCTATCTATTTCCCAAAAAGTATTCCGTGCAGGTGCTCAGGTTGCTGGCCGTTAATGCCCACGCCGGAAAACCATTGGGGACGGTTGTCGAATCGCTGTCACGCCATTTCCAGGATGCCGTCATGAGACGACGATTCAACACCGTCAGCACCGCATCGCGTCAAGGAGAATCTCTTTGGACGTCACTGCACACCGTCAGGCTCATTGACGACTGGCAGATGGTTACGCTGCAGGCCGCCGAGAAAACAGAACAACTCAGTCAGACATTGTGGAGAATAAGCCGAGAAATCGATCAGTTGCAGTTTCACCGTCAGCAGGTTCGGGCCGAGTTCAGACGTCCGGTCTACATTTTCTGCGTGGGTATTTTCGTCGTTGTGTTTGTGGTCGGAATGTTCATGCCGTTGGTTAAACTCATTAACGACCTGGGATAGAGGAGCGTGTTTTGAAGTCCAGACAGTTCATGCCCAAATATAGGAAAACCGGATGTCAACATCGCTTCTGGCGAGCAGGTTATGGCATTCACGAGTTGATCATCGGCATGATCATGCTCGGGGTTCTCGGCTCGTTTTTGTATCCACTCATCAATCGCGTGGTGCATGAGCGAAATGAGTTGGCCGAGCGGATGCGCCGTCAACAAGTGGCGATGAATTGTGTGGAAGTGATCACCAACTGGAAGTCATTGGAGTTGGAGGATTTTGCACAAAGTCGTGAGAACCTTGTCAACCGGATGTCATGGTCGGGAGATGACATTGAGATTGAGCGTTTCGAAGAAACGGACTCTCAAAGAATTCGCTTTGACGTGACAGTGGGGACACAGGTCTCACGCATCTCCTCCCGAGATGTCAGAGTTTCCACCTGGCGACTCAAGACGATTCCGGAGGAATCATGACCAATCACAGTGCGCCGAAAACCGACAGAGATGGCTATAGCCTCATTGAGATGTTGTTGGTCGTAACGATCACCGGAATCGTCTCGTCACTGGCCATAGGGATGATGTTGATGGTTATGCGTGTGGATCGCTTGATGGGCCAGTCCGGTCAGCAGTTGCAGGCCATGCAAACTCTGGGAATGCGCTTTCGTGACGACATCCATACCACTGTGATCGAAAACATCATAACCAATGCAGACTCGGGAGAACTCGTTTTGCACAAAGCCCCCGATGAGTTGATCACGTATCGATTTCAAGAGAACGGCATCGTCAGGACGACGAGTCCAGGTGGTGACATCGAGCAATTTGTCATCGAACCGCTCTCGGAGGGAGCGTTCGAAATGGATGCTCAGCAAAATGTGATCACGTTGCGTTTTGAGAATCTATCCACAGGACAACGCGCTGATCTGGCGCGTCCTGAACTGGGACATGTTGAAATCTGGGCGGTCCCAGGATTGCACATCACACAGGAGGGGACATGACGAGGCTCGATCACACAACACGCTTCCATCGGGAAGGATTGGTGATGCTCATCATCATTTCCACCCTGATAGTGACGATGGGGGTCTCTGCGGGACTCGTCAAGATCACGTTGCTCTTGCATCAGAATTCACAACGACTCGATGAGCGATTGCAAGTCGAGGCGCTGGCAAGTTCGTTCTTGAAGATCGGGATTGAGAAGACTGTCGCTGATCCTGAATATCAAGGCGAGGAAATGGTCATCACACCCGAGCAATGGAACCGAGCGTATAACGGATTCGTGCAGGTCAAGCGGGATTCTTTGACAGGAGAATTAAGCGTGACGGCAGAGTGTCGTCGTGAGGGAAAAACGGTTCAGAAATTAACGCAGTCGGTCATGTTGCCGACGGCTGATGAAACATTGTGAAGGGAAAAAATGAAAGCACAAACAATGCAGACACAAATAAGCGTTCGTGGGTTTACGCTCATCGAATTGTTGGTGGTGATTGCGATTATCGCCGTCTTGGTCGCGCTACTTCTTCCGGCTGTGCAGCAGGCGCGGGAAGCCGCAAGACGAACTTCCTGCAAAAATAATCTGATGCAGATTGGACTGGCCATTCATAACTACGAACATCAATGGGAGACGCTGCCCATTGGCGTTGTCAACCTGACGACCCCCATTGAAAATCAACCGGGTGGCTATGACCTCAGTTGGGTTGCCCGCATCTTGCCTCAACTTGATCAGGAGAACGCTTTTGGCAAAATCGATTTTCAAAAAGGAGCTTACGCACCAGAAAATGCCCCGGTTGCTGCGCACTACATCCCAATTCTGAGGTGCCCATCTTCAATTGATCCTGATTTGGCACCATTGGGTTTAGAGTCTGAGATCTCGATGGCGTTAACAAGTTATGCCGCAGTCTTTGATTCCAGACTGGTTCCGTTGACCGAAGACGGCAATGGCAGTTTTGTTGCAAACCGAGCCTTGACAATCCGCGATATTCGCGACGGGATGAGCAATACGCTGTTCGTGGGTGAGAAATATGATCATGGCGATCAATTCGGATGGCTCTCGGGAACACGCGGCACGATGCGCGGCACGGCAATACCAATTAATTATATACATGGTCAAACTCAAGTTAATGAAAGAAATATTCCATTGAACCAACTAACGATCGATGCTCTCATCGAGCAATCCGACGGACAAGAGTTCCAGCCGGGAGAAATGAAGATCAATTTCCCATACTCCCAGTTGATGGGAGGCTTTGAAAGTTTCCACAGAGGTGGAAGCCAGTTCGTGATGGGAGATGGGTCAGTACGGTTTATCTCGGAGAATGTTGATTTACAGTTATATGAGCATTTGGGGAATCGGGCTGATGGTGAATTGATCGGGGAATTTTAAGCATCGAGTGGGTGGCGATGGGTGTGAGGTCGTTGATATGATCAGACATCTCTTTGTTTGACAATCCACGCCCGGAGAACTCGTGATGAAGCCAATTGCATTTCTGATGGTATTTCTGGTGAGCACGCCTGCATGGGGACAAGCATCAACGCCAGGACGTGTCAAAATGCTCGCCATTGATACCAATGAAGTT
>JBGSVC010000280.1:0-14220 GCA_041753175.1 Planctomycetaceae bacterium | reverse complement strand
GTCTGTTGATGGCGGCGAATTATGATTCTTCACCGACGACCAACATTCTCCCGTTTGTCGATACGGATGCGATGACGGTTTCAGAAGATGTCGATATGCTGACGCTGATGCAGTTGTTTCTAGAATACCCGAGTCGGCGATTTCCGATTCTCAATGCTCAAGGGGAACTGGTAGGTCAGGTTTCGCGTCGTGATGTGTTGCGTCATGCTGCCAATGCGCTGCGCATGCCGACGATGACTGACTCGGCGATTCTTTACATCAGCGGTTTGATGTCTCGTGAACAAAGCCCGTTTCGTTGAACGAGGCGATCACTTCGAGAGGGGAACCCAATCGGGGGGGCGTTTTTCCAGGTAGGCCTTCAAGCCTGCCTGGGCGATGCCATTGCGATAGCAGTCGCCAAAGTTGACAGCTTCGGTGTCGAAGAAGTCGCTGAGATTTTGCAGATCAAATAACTCTTTGACAAAGCGTTGGGAAATGGGCGAAGCTTGGAACTGTTGCTCAATCATGTTATTGAGGCAGTGTTCAAAGTCGTTTGCGTCGACGGTTTTAGTGATGACGCCGATTTGCTGGGCAAATGTAGCGGAATGAAGTTCGCCGGAGAGAATGAACTGCGACGCGACGGCACGTCCGAAGAGGGCCAGCATCCGCGTCGTGCCGCCCCAGCAGGGGAGGATTCCCAAGCGGGTTTCCGGGAATCCGATTTGTGCAGAGTCGATCGCCAGACGAAGGTCACAGGCGAGGGCCAGTTCCAATCCTCCGCCGACACAGGCGCCATTGATGGCGGCGATAGTGACTTGAGGAAGTTGTGTGATCAGAGTCATCAATTGCTGGCCTTCAATCGCGATGGCTTCTGCAGAGTGTTCATCGAGGGCAGCGAGTTCGGAGATTTCAGCGCCGGCGATGAATGTGCGTCCTGTGCCAGTGAAGGTCAGGCATCGCAAGGAATCATCGTCGCGGAGTGGTTCCAGGATCGAACGGAGTTGTTGACGCGTCTGCAGACTGAGCGTCTGGATGCCTTTGGTTCCCGAGAAGACGATCCGCGCCTGTTGGCCGTCACGAAGTAGTTGAACCTGGGTGGGTGGTCGTGATGTTTTCATACGATCGAAGCCTCAAGAGTCACGTTGAAGATGTTGAAACGCCAAATGTTTCCTTCAAAATCGATGGTTAAATGAGGGGGTCTTCTCTCGACGGATTGTAAGGAGCCTTGCCCTTCTTGGAACATCAATAGGCTGCAACGGCATGCTCGTATTGCTTGATGATTTTGCCGTCGTGCAATTCGATGATGTGGTCTCCGGGTCTTAAATGACTATGATCGTGAGTGACGATGACAACAGTGGAGTGTTGAGATTTTTGGAGTTCGCGCAGATAGCCGATGACGATGGCACCGGTTTTTGAATCGAGTTCGCCGGTGGGTTCGTCGGCGAGGACGAGTTTTGGTTCTTTGAGCAACGCGCGGGCGATTGCAACGCGCTGCTGTTCACCACCGGAGAGTTGTGATGGGAAGTGAGAGAGTCGATGTCCGAGGCCGACTTGTGTCAGATAATCGATGGCGCGTTGTCGATGTCCGGGGGTGATGCCGACGGGCATTTCGGAGATGAGAACATTATCGACGGCGTCGAGTTGTTTGAGCAGATTGAAGCTTTGAAAGATGAAACCGATTTCCTCACGTCGGAACTGGTCTTTGCGTTTGGCAGACCAGTTGCCGATGTCGTCGCCGTCAATGAGAACTTTTCCGGAGGTTGGTTCGTCGAGTGCGCCGATTAAGTAGAGCAAAGAACTTTTGCCACTACCGGAGGGTCCGATGATGAACGTAAAAGAGCCTGCGGGGATTTCGCAGGTCAGGTCGTCGACAACC
Organism: Planctomycetaceae bacterium; assembly: GCA_041753175.1. Taxonomy (GTDB): domain Bacteria; phylum Planctomycetota; class Planctomycetia; order Planctomycetales; family Planctomycetaceae; genus SXPC01. The sequence goes on along the minus strand of JBGSVC010000280.1, from coordinate 12,365 downwards.
GTCAGCAGGGCATCTCCGCTGCGATGTTGTTTGGTGATGGCTTGAAGCTGGATGTTGGTTGCCATAGTGAAAAGTCTTCTAGTCTAAGAAGTTAGCCGCGACGGATGGCATCGATCGGAGAACGGGAGGCGGCCCACATTGCCGGATAGAGTCCGCCGAGCATCCCCATGATGGTGCTGAAGACGATGGCATAAATGATCAGTGAAGGTCCGGCATAGAGTTCGATTTTGGTGGGGAAGTTGTAGTTGACAACCTGGACGGCGATCCATCCCACCAGAGCGCCGCCGAGACCTCCCATGAGTCCGAGGAAGGCGCTTTCGACTAGGACGAGCCAGACAACATGTCGTACTGACCAGCCGTTGGCGCGCAAGATGCCGAATTCGATGACACGTTCGGTGACACTCATGAGCATGGTGTTGACGACCTGAACAACCGCGATCACGATGCCGATGCTGGTCATCAGGAACAGGAAGATATCAAGATCTTCACTGAGGCTGTCGATACGACTGGCCCATTGACTGGCCGGTTTGACTTCGAGTGGTCCTTCGGGGACTTTGACGAAATTGCTGCCATCGATGCCTGTCCCTTCGGATTTTTTAAGGGCGTTGGAATCTTTGATGGCTTTGTCGATGCCTTCAAAAATGGTTTGGATGGGATTTGATTTGGAAGTGACCTGTTGTGCGATGGAGAGGATTTGTGAGGTCTGGTAGATGCCCCAGTTTCGGTCTTTGAAATGGTCTTGAATTTGTTTGGCGAGTGCGACTCCTTCGTCGTCTAAGGCGTCGTGTTCGATGTAGAGGCTGGAAATGGTTTGCGGATCGAAGCGAGCGACGTTTCGAAAGACATCGATATCGGTGATGATGGCGACGTCGAGGAGGAGGGAACCGGTGTGATAGAAACCGACAACGGTGAAGGGGTGGCCATTGATGACCATCGAGTCGCCGAGTTTGATGTCAAATTCTTCGCCGATTTCGCGTGAGATGACTGCATGGGAGAGGCCGAGGTCTTCCTCGGAAAGAAAGCGTCCTTCGTAAATATCTCCTCGATAGATGGACGTTTTCAGCTTGTTGCGCAGTGTGATATCGGTGCCACAGAGGAGTCTGGGGGGGGAGATGATCGTCTTGCCATTGATGACATTAACTCTCGACCAGCATTCTGGGGCGACGGCAGTCACGCCGGGGATCTCCTCGATTTCATTCATCCATGAAACGGGAATCGCAGAGAAGAGAGGGATCGGGGCTCCGCGTTGCATGGCGACCAGGCCGGGGACTCTGCTGAGGGTGCTGGAGACGACACGATCCAGCCCGGCGCTGACCGAATAGAGGCTGACCATGGCAAAGATGGCGACCGTCATGCCGATGATGGCCAGAGTGGTGCGAACGGGTCGGCTCCAGATGTTGCGAAACGAGAGTTGAAAGATCATGAGGTTGCTTTTTTGCGTGTCGCCAGTGGTGAACATGAAAGAGGCTCAATTCATTATAGCGAAACGGTCCACTGTTGGGACGAGCGAGGGGGATTTTCAGACGTTTGGTCCAGAGAATCGGGGTTGTTTTTGAGAAAAACGTGGTGTCGTCCGTCAGATCGGCGCAACTTTTCGCCTTAGAGTGAAAAGGGCATTGAATGCCGAGTTTATTTGGGAATGAAAGGAGGTCTGATGTCGTGGTGGACGTGCTGGGGGCAGAGGCTGGAGAAATGCCGTGAGAACAAGTCGGGAGTGACGATACGGATCGTGTCGAACGATTTGGTGGAAGTGACTTCGCGAATGTCGATCTGCAATGAGTTTGGGTGGCGTGTGGATGTGCCGCGAGGGTTTGTGACGGATGGGGCTTCGATTCCGCGATTGTTGTGGCCATTGATTGGTCATCCGTTGAGTGGAGAGTTTTTGCAGGCGGCGATTGTGCATGATCTTTTGTGTCATCATGCGTTTTTGTTGAAATCGTATGAGCATCGTGTGATGGCGGATGCTTTTTTCTTCTGGCTGTTGGCGCAGTTGCATGTTCCTTATTGGAAGCAGGCGTTGATGTATGTGGCGGTGCGGTTGTGGGGGCGTTGGACCTATGAGCCGCGAAGTCTGGAACATTTTCTCGAAGTGACGTTGATGAAGGACTATGCTGATGAACTGTCTGTGGCGGACCTTATGGCTGATAGCGACGTTTCTGGTCTGGATGACTCCTGTTGGGCTGCAGGCACAGCCTCTGCGGATAGTGACGCGTCAACAACGTTGTGATGGACAGAGTTGTCAGGTGATTCGGGGTGAGGGCGTGTGTGCGCCGATTTTCGAAGCTGACGGGGTGGTGTATTGTTTGACGGTGGCGCATGTGTTGACGGGAGCCAGTGAGATTTTTATTGACGGCCAGCAGGGGCAACTTGTGGGGGCAGATCTTCAGCAGGAAGTAGCGGTTGTCTCATTTCGGCGTCGGGGGGTCGTGCAGATGGTGCCGACGAGGATTGATGTGAAGCCCGAGGCATCGCGGGGGTGTTTGTGGACGTTACGCGAGAATCAGGTTGTACGGGAGTGTGGTCCAATTTCTCAGGATGCAATCCAACTGACGGTGGTGCCAGGACAATCGGGATCGCCGGTGATGGGAGAACATGGTTATCTGTTGGGGTTGGTGTATTTGAGCAATGGTCAGTTTGTGCCATGATCGCGATTTGTGACCATGCTTGATCGATTGGGGTGTGTTCGGCATGACCATCAGAAGGACGCAGGAGTCCTCAGCGAGCAGGAAAAGCCTCTGGAGCTGGAGTTGCTCACGCAGAAGATCAAAGAGCTGGAGATGAAGCAGGTTGAACTGGCCAGTCAGCAGCAGAGACTTCGAGACGAAGTGATGATATTGCAGCCGTTAAAATCCCGACAACTGCAACTTATTGATCAGGAGGGGAAAATCACGGCGAATGTGACTCTCAAGCCTGGTGATCCGATCCGGATTCAATCGCGGGTACGACTGCATGACCAGGGATCTGAATAAAGAAGGTCGGGAGAATTTCGAGCTTGTTCTCGGAGTGCGATGGCCAGAAACAATCACGTTGATCATTCTTCCAGCCACTGTGGCCGGGAGAGAGTTTGAAGAGTTTTTTAAGGAGCAACCGAGTATGGCAGATCCCATTGATCTACCACCAAACGTCCAGACCAACCTATTGACTGCGGCAGTTAATGCCCATCAATCTGCGATGACAGTCGCTGAACAGGGGTTTGTGACGGCCAACAACATTCTCAACAAAGCGGCTGTGCGCAACTTTGATGAGCTGGGGACGACTGAGTCAAAAGCGATTGAGACAGTCACACGCACGGCGTGAGAGATGAGTTGGCGGTGAGGCGATTGATTGCAGATGTAGGTACGGGTGGTGGCATCGCGCGGTCTGGATTCGTCCGATCGCGAGATGCTTTTCATCATGCACAATAACGACTAACACAACACGACAAATGAGAACAACACAGAAGCGAACAGATTTTGACACGAGTGACGAGTTGCAAGAGAAAGACGATGCGATGAAGGTATTGGCGGAGAGTGAAGATATAGCACTTCGTTTTCGAGAGATGATGGAGGCTCAGGAGCGTCGCGTTGAGACGTTTGTGCGTGAGCACATGATAATTACGGACTTGTTTATTCAGGGATTTCAACATGGCGACTTTGCCCGATACGACAACTTCCTCGAAGCCCTCATTGATCGCCGAGCAGATTGCCCAGGAGACGATCAAGTCGGCGGCGATGAAAGCCAAGCTCAAGCATGCGTTACATGCCACGACGGTTCAGGCATTGCGGGAGCAGCGTGGTCAGACGCTCAGGAATCTCAGAAGGCAGGCTGAGGCATCGCATCAGGCGATCTTTGGTGTGAGAAGCAACGAGAAAAATATGGACCAAGCAGGTGATGAGATGGGGCCGATGATTCTGGGTGATTATACCGTGCATCAGACGGTGCCGTCACCTGAATTGAAAACGACGTCGAGTGCGAATACGGTGTTGAAACTGGCTGCAGCAGGGGCGCTTATGGTTTCGGGGCTGGGGTTGCCAGGGGCGGCGTATCTGGCACTGTCGCGGTGGCCAAAATCAGAGGCAATCCCGGTACAACAGAAAACGGAACCCCCACGATCGAATGCCAACTTTACGGATCGAGAAACCTATTTGACATTGCCTTACGAGACAGTCGTCGAGAGTCGTTAATGAGTTCTAGATTTCACGGAGACAACCGATGCCTGATTACTTCACCCCAGACCTACGGTCTCTTGTTAGCGTTGGAGAACTCTGGACGCCGGGGCATCCTGTTAATAACTATCAGGGCTGGATTGATAGCTCACGAGTTTTGACACAGATCAACAGTCCGACGATTACGACGGGGAAACTGGGAGATGCCTACAACCTCAATAATCCGACGTTTGCTAATCAGGCTCTCCAATCGTTCGACCTTCCTTTTCCAACCGCAGGCGTGTTTTATTTTTGCGGCTGGTTCTATCGAGTTGCGATGTCAGGGACATCAAACACGGCCTTAGCGTTAGGTTTCCTTCGAAATTGGGGGAGCAACTATCCGAGCGGATATTTTATTACACGACTCCAAGGAGCGTCCCTGAATCAGATTGGATTTTTTGTGTGTCTGTCTGGTGTTCTGCGACCTGTGACATTTACGGTTTCTGTCCCGCTGAATGCATGGACTCACATAGGCTGCGGATTTGATGTTACCAACTCGACATGTTACTGCGATATCAATGGTGTCAGACAGACTGCTGTTGTCTCCGCTTTAACTTTTCCCGATCCACCGACAGCAAGCCCACCAACATTTAGAATCTCAAATGACTCAACTCCTCGGTGGCACGGCTTAGTCGAGCAGCTCATGTTGTTTGAATCAATCCCATCCACAGACGCAATCGCTGCAATTTACAACAGCGGGGCAGGACGATCGTTCGGGGTGATCCGGGCGATGCCGCCACAATTTTTGATCAGTGCAGGAGTATAAAACTATGGAACGCCTACGAGCAACAGCCACAACAATTCGCTATCAAGCCTGGGACGCCATCGCCGGTCAGTGGAAGACGGGGGACGCGACCAACCACACACTACGCTGGCGGAAAGACGGGGGGTCCTTGTCTGTACTTGCTTCACCGTCGATCTTCGAGGATGCGACATTTCCTGGAACGTATGCGGTGGCGTTGAATTCATCCGAAACGGATTGTATTTCCGGTTTGCTGCAGGGCAAGTCATCGACAGCGGGCATTGCCATTGTTCCTGTGAGTGTCGACTTCAAAACATCGACGGTGATGTTGGATGGCAGCCAGCCGAATTATGCTCCAGCCGTGGCGGGGGATGCGATGACATTGACGAGTGGGGAGAGGGGGGCTGTCCGGGCGGGGGGGCAGGAAGTCTCAGTGACGCTGATGTCTGGGGATGTGGTGAATCAGATTCGGGACGCGCTCGAGGAACCGTTGACGTTGTCGATTGATGGGTTCACTGGAAACGCGCTGTCACAATTGCGGGCATTGCCTGTGGTCACGACAACGCCCGTTACTCAGGAAAAGCTGGTCACTCTTTTGGCTGGTGATGATTATTACCAGGCCGATGGGCGGGCGCTGGAGTTTGTGAATTCGTCACAGACCTGGCCTGATCTGGCAGGGGCGGAGCTGAGTCTGATCATTGAGAATGGAACCAGTGAACTGACGATCGAAGGAGAAGCCGGGGTGACGGGATGGGAACAGTGGGTGCGTTTTGAGATGGGACGCAACCAGACAGCGGGTCTGATGGGATTGTATGACTACTCTGTCTGGGCGGAACTGGGTAACGGGCATGAAGTAACGCTGGTTCAAGGGAAGTTCAAAGTCAATCCGGGGGCGGGGGTTTGAGGGGTGACGTGTTTAGCCATTTGGCTGGCGTGGTGGAGCGAATTTAATTTTCTCGACATAGCGAATGACCTGCCCGGTTTTAGGGTCGATTGTGCCGGTACAAGCGGAAACAGCGCGGATCACATATTGATAATGCAAGCCGTAGTCGGCATCAATTTCGACTTCGAGTTCGTCGGCCAATTCTGTCCCGACGCGATCGGCCATGCCACCGACTTCCTGATTGAGTTTGAGGAAGGCATCGTCATCCTGGCCGAGTTCATTGCGTCCGAAGAGAACTTCCTGCAGGGTGCCATCGGGGTTGGCGAGAAGTCGGACTTTTAAGGGAAGCTGTAAGTCGGCAGAGGATTGTTGGGGTGCTTCTCGGGGCATGTTGATGTTGAAGTCGCCTTCGCTGGGGACGATGCGCAGGGTGAGCATGAAGAAAATGAGCAACAGAAAAACGACATCGATCATGGATGTCATTTGCGTGTCGGTGTCTGTTTCGTTGGTGCTGGTCGGTCTGAATTTCATAGAGTGTTTCCAGGCTGAGACACGGATCGCGAACATTGGCGAGATGAGTGAAGATTGCGTTCGAGGAGGCGATGATATCTGCTGAAACAGTCAAAGTGCGGTGGGGCAATCGAGATTTTTGTTGGTGTTAGTAGTCTTGCTCCTGCATGGCTTTGAGAGCGAAGTCTTCGAAGCCGACATCTTGAGCGGTGCGGATGAGTTCTTGCACTAAACCGGTTGGGACATCGGAATCGGCGCGGATGACGATGGTCATGTCGGCGAGGGCTTCATCGCCATACTTGGCTTGTGCGACCTGACGTTCGAGATCGAGTTGAGGCCTGATGCCGGCGACTGGAATTTGTTCGTCGGCCAGAAAAATAACTGGATCTGGCTGGATGATATTTCCCTGTTTGTCGCGGACGAATCCGATGTTGAGAACGATTTCTTTTTCGCGAGCGACCAGAGGTGGTTTGGCGAGTTGGTCGATCGGGAGCTTGACGCGTTCATCGGCCTGTGACTGTTCGAAGTTGGTCACGAGCATGAAAAACGCGATGAGTTGAAAGACGATGTCGATCATCGGCGTCATGTCAAGCTTATGGATTTTGACCTGGTGTCGGACAAATTTCATATCGAAGTCTCCCTTGAGATTAGCCGGCTGGGGTATTGGTGGGGGATGCAGGTGCGGCTTTGGCGGGTGTTGTCTGTGTGGTTTTGGCTGGATTTGCGAATCGGCTCATCAGACCTTCGCAGACGATGCCGACTTCGAGCATATGGCGAGCGACACGATTTCGAAGAATGCTGTAGCCGACCATTGCGGGAATGGCGACGACGAGTCCCTCGAGTGTGGTGAAGAGTGCCATGGAAATCCCCTGGGCGAGGTCTTTGGGTTTGGGGGCGACAGTGGCTTCGGCGATTTCGCTGAAGGAGTCGATCATGCCGTAGACGGTCCCCATCAGACCGAGCATCGGAGCGATTGAGGCAATCAATGCCAGATAGCTGAGTCGATGTTCGAAGTTCATGTTTTCTTCTTCGCCGACTTCCTGCATGGCTTCGATGGCTTCCTGATAACCTCGGTTGAGTTTTCCCAGGCCTGCGGTGAGCACGCGGGCGAGGAGAGAGTCGTTGTTTTTGGCCAGATCGTAGGCGGCCTGATAGTCTTTGGCGTTGAGTTTGGCATCAAACTCTTCGACGAATTCCTGAGGCATGAAGACGCCACGATTGACCTGCATGAGATTCATGGAAATCATCGCGACCATGAAAATCGAGAGGATCAACAGAAGGACACCAAAGACGCCTGAGGCTTCGAGCATCCAGATGAGAAAGTTTTTCTTGATGACTTTGGGGGCTGATACGTCGGCGGGAGGCTGCTCAGCCGGGGGAGCCTGATCGGCAGGAGCCGCCTGGGGCGCAGCGGGCTGGGCGTTTCTATCGGCGTCCGGGGCCTGATTATCGGCAGGGTCTGCTTGCTGCATGGCGTCCTGAGCGAGTAGTCGTGTTGGCGTCGCTGAGGGAGCCAACAGTGAGAAGCAGAGGCACATGAGTGTGCAGGTGAGCAGAAAATGAGTTCGAGAGAACTGAATAACGCGTTGAGGAGCATGATCGTTCACAGGAAGTTTCTCCCAGATGTTTCCAGAGTCTTGTTGATGAAATCGTCGTGATGATGGAACAGGTGTTGATCGAGTCGATGATAAGAGAAGTTCGTGAAATGGAAGTGGGGAGGTGATGTTACCCTCCCAGTTTTTTTGTCCATGACGAAGAAGGATACGTGGATTGCAAAGTCGAGGCGGCTTGTGTTCCTCGTTCAGGATGTCCGGCAAGTGGCCATAGGCGAGAGAGATGATACAGTGCCTGGGCATGGAGAGTACTGTCTTTTTTGCCCATCTGAGAGGCGAGGACGAGATCGACCATGAGGTAGGACAAAATGGCGTCGTCGACATTGCCTGAGAGTTCCTGCATTTCTCCCTTTTGGACGTAAAGTCTGGCGAGCACATCGGGCTGGCTGTCGTCGAGAGAGGCTAGCGCCTGGGTGAGTAGTTCCAAAGCTTGTTGAGGACGTTCGAGTTTGGCGAGCGCAACAATCTTGCTGGCCAGAGCCGAGCGATGGACATCTGCCAGTTCTGCATTGCCATTGGTTGCGGTGAGCAGTTGGTCCAGTGCTGTGAGTGCAGGCTGATATTGTTGTTGGCGAATGAGCGTTTCGGCTTTGATAAGGTCGGCCTGCAGTTGTGAAGCTTTGAAGGGTGAACTGATTAACAAGGGGAAGAGAGCTTCAACACGTTCGGGCTGCGCTGATTGTGAGAGCAGTTTGGCCTGCATGACGAGGGCTTCGTCATAGCGATAGAAATTTCGGTGTGTGGCCAGAAAGGTTTCCATGGCGGAGATGGCGGCTTCCAGTTTTGAGGGATCTTCCATGCCTTCAAGGGCAAACGAGCGGGCGATGAGAAATTCGATTTCCTGTCGGATAAAGCTTCCGGCCTTCGACTGGTCCAAAGCTGCCTGATATTGTTCGCGGGCGTCTGCGAACTGATTGTTGATGATCAGACCTTCGGTGACGTTGAGCTCTTTGGGCTTACTGTCAAACTCGATACTGCTGATATCGCTGACGGGGACGATGACTGCTGCGCCGACCAGCGGTGTGACGGTGACTTCGGCGCGAGTCATTTCGGTAATTTCGCCGGAGACACGGCGTTCGGTGCCTTTGCGATTGATGATATCGACGGCCCAGAGAGTCTGGAGGGACGTGAGGAAGACGGTTAACGGAAAGACCGTCAAGAGGAGGTATCGTGAGGAATATGAAGATCGCGACATCGAGTTGGACTTTCGATTTTGGATTTTCGACTTCAGTGAAGTCATTTTGTAGAAACAAATCAGGTTGAAAACCTATCGTCGATATTTGCTGACCAGATCTTTCGAGGTGCGTTTGCTGCGTGGGGGCTTTCGCATGGACGCGATGAGAAATGCGGTGGCTCCGGCTAATGTGACCAAGGCGACGATAATCAAAACGACGATCTGAGTTTTATGAGAAGTCTGTTCGATTTGGGATGGGAGATCGGGTGATGAGGGTGTGGGGGTCGAGGAATTTGGAGTCTGCTGGGTGGAGGCGTTTTGAGTTGGGTTTGAGGGGAGAGTGTTGCTGGCCAACTGAATACTTTTGGCGACGGGTTTTTGTAGCGCGATGACTGGTTTGTTCTGCGCCTGAAGGACTTGTCGAAAAATATCTTCGAGCTGGTCCCAGACGGGCGACTCTCCCAACTCTGGAGAGAGTCTGACGAGGGTCTGCAAATCTGCTTCAATTTTCTTGAGCATTCGAGTTTTGGATGCGGTTTCTTTTTCGATGCGTGACCAGTCCAGTCGAGTTTGCAGCATTCGGACGATCGTTTCGTGATAGGCTTGTTCGATGTCGCGACTGGCGGTTGGGGATTGAGCGAGGCCTTGCAGGCGCATGACAAGTTGATTCCAGCCCCACATTGGGCCTTGTTTGTCGTCACCGGCGATTGCGCGTCGCAGTCGGGTGGGGTCTTGAGTGGCTGTTCCCCAACTGGCATAAAGGTCGGCTGCGGCGGTTTGGATTTCGAGTTGATTGGGTTGTTCGTCCAAGAGTGTTTTGACAAACGACTCGGCTTGTTGATAGTCACCGAGTTGGCTAAGGGTTGTCAATAATCTCAACTGGACGGCTGGTTTTTGGGACGAGGGGAGGAAATCGGGACGAGCGTTGCCCTGATCGAGGATCGTCTGATATCCGGTGGCTGCTTTTTGAAACAGGTCGCTGGCATTATTCTGGTTGTTGGTGCTTTCGGCCAACGAGCGATAGGTTTCGGAAATCCAGATCAGCCCGCCGAGTTGGAGTGACTGACGTGAGTTGAACAGATCTTCCAAAAACTCGACAAACGCGGTGCGGATTTCCTGGGCACGTTGTGTTTCGCCGAGTTGCTCTTTTTGTTCGAGTTCCTGTTGTAGCTGTTGGCCGAGTTGTGTGTAGACGCGGGCCAGATTTTCGGTTCCCTGTTTGCCGACGATGCGTTCGAGTTCCAGACGGGCGGAGCGGGCATCGTCAAGTTGCTTGCTGCCGACATAGGCTCTAAGTAACAACTGATAGACGAGCGAGCCGAGTGAACTTCCGGCTTGAGCGGTCGAGGGATCTTTGAGCCGGGCGTCGATGGCCTGGGTGACGGAAAAGGGATTTTGTGTCAAAATGGCGATGGCTTTTTTATCGTTGCCTTGGAAGACATCGAGTTGAGCGAGCGAGATTTTTCCGCGGAGCAGTGAGTCTGGCATGTCTTCGTTGCGATCGAGTTCGAGTTCGAGAACTTTGATCCCGGATTCCAGGAATGAACGCGCCTGTTGTTGCCATTGATCGATCTGGGTTTTGTTGTTCGCCGCCGAGGGTCGACTCATTTCCAGAATTGAGGCCTGCCAATAGGCCTGACCGGCTTCGGTTTGTGCTTCACCGTAGCGGTCGGAGGTTTTGGGAACGCCAGAAAACCAGCGGACGGCGTCGAGTGGTTTTTGTGCCTGGAGCAGCAATGTGCCCAACGTCATTTGTGCATCGATAATCCGATATGACTGCGGCCATTTGGAAACGGCGACCTGACAGAGTTCCTGTAGCTGGCTGATGATGTGTTGTCGTCGGAAGCCCTGGGCCTGGGAAAACTGACGGGCCAATGACGCCATCGCCAGATAGGTGGCATCCTGACGGAGAGCTTCATCTGCCCCGGCGGCGTGGCGGACCAGATACTCAGCGAAGGCCAGTGTGTCCCAGTCGCGATGACTCAGATATTCCAGATACGCCAATCGATATTGCAGGAGATGAAAGTCTTTGACGTCGGTCGTGGGGCGTCGGAGCGAGAGCCCCAGGAGAGCCGTTTCGCGGGCCTCTTTGATGAGATTTTCCAGTTGAGTCTGAAGAAGTTGCGGTTGATTCTTGGTCTCGGAATTGGTGCCTGTGTTTTTTTCGTCGAGGCTGGCTTTCTCGATTTGTTCCTGCACTTTGGCGATGCGGTCAAGCAGATCATTGGTGGAGGCGAAGGCGACGGAAAAATCTTTGGGAACACTTTGCTGACGATCCAGCGATTCGAGTAATCTCGATTCAGCGCGCAAAGCCAGTTTTTGATAGCGTCCCGGTATGCGGGCCAGTTCCTTGACTTCCGAGAGGGCTCGTCGACGATAGATCTCGGGATCGACATCGTCGCCGGGGATGCGTCGTTCGGGGTTGCCCAAGGCTTCCAAAGCTCGAATCAATTCCCAGCGAATTCCCATGCCGATTTGAGTGAAGGCACGCTTTCGATCGACGTTGAAATAGGAGGTCGCTTCGTCGACGACGAATTGATAGTCGGCTCGGGTGGGATCGTTGAGGCACATGAGTCGGTAGTGGAGCACCTGTGCCAGAAAATCCATGAGGAGTGGTTTCTGATAATCGGGAGGGGTGCGGAGCAGTTCATCGTAGATACCCAGGGCGTCGCGGATGTCGCCACGATCCTGATTGCATTTGGCTTGCATCATGCGTGCAAAGAGCCCGGCGAGTTGTTGACGATATTCAATATGAACCTGTTCGAAGGCAGTGGCGGCTTCGATGAGCAGTCGGGTGCGCGTGTCGGGCTCTTGCAAATGTGTCTGGGCCAGCTCATAACGGCAGGTGGCCAAGTCAAGTTTGGCCCGCATCAACTCACCTTCAACCCGTTCCCGCTGTGCTCTTTGTTTGAGATCATCTTCGGGGATAAACGAAGGAAATGTTTTCCACTGCGCCTCGGAGAGTTGAAAGGATTCCTGAAAGAGCCCGCGCGCGGTTTCAATGAGTTCGCGTGCCTGTTTGAGTTGCTGCAGTTGGACGGTGTTGTCGTCTTCAATGGCACCTTGCCAATTGAGCGTCTGTCCTTCAGCCAGGACGATCCTGGCTTTTTCAGTCAGCGCCAAGGCTCTGAGGGGGTGTCCTGTTGCGAGTTTCAAAAAGCTGTCAAGGGCAGCGATCGCTTTTTCGTAGGCACGTTTCTGCTGGTCGGGGTTTGTGGTGGTGGCGGCAAGTTTTTTGTAGGTCAGGCCTTTTTCCAGG